>JAAYBH010000388.1 GCA_012718935.1 Clostridiales bacterium | reverse complement strand
GGCAACCGCGGCGGCATCCTCCGCCACCGTGGAAACATAAAGGCGATTTCTATAATTCGTTTCTGTTTGGTCCATTCTTTCACCTCAAACAGCAACACGGTAACATGATTTCCCGGCGTTGTCAATCAGCGGTGGTCACGCTTGACAAATGGCACCCGGACGGATAGAATTAAGAAAATATTTGAGTTTCAGAAAAGAGAGTCACACGTAAGCCGACGGCCATTTGGCTGAGTGAAAACGCACCACTGCTGAAGCAACTGCTTTGATACTCTCCGTCGGCCGGAGGGTATTTCGTTTTTTATGAATACGTATGCCGGAAGGGATCATATGGACTTTGTCAAACTGAACGCATCGATACCAGGGCTGGACGACGCTGCTGCGATCGCCGCCAAAGCACACTGGGACAGTATTGCCAAGCCGCTGGGAAGCCTCGGTCTGCTGGAGCGGGCTGTCACGAAAATTGCGGCGATAACAGGAAACCCCGAGGTCTATTTAAAAAAGCGCGCCGTCGTCGTCCTTTGCTCGGACAACGGCGTCGTCAATGAGGGCATTTCTCAATCCGGCAGCGAGGTGACGGCGCTGGTTGCGGAAAACCTGACGAAAAAGCAGACCTCCGTTTGCCATATGGCGTCCTATGCCCGTGCCGATGTGATCCCCGTCGATATGGGCATGGCGAAGCGCCTTTCCAACCCCCTTCTCATCGACCATCACATCGCCGACGGGACGAAGAATATCGCCGAAGGGCCCGCTATGACGAGGGAGCAGACCTGCCAAGCGATTCAGGCAGGCATTGAGATTGTGAAAAACTGCGCGGAGCAGGGATACGCCATCCTTGCAACCGGCGAAATGGGGATCGGCAACACAACAACCTCCAGCGCCATGGCCTCCGTGCTTTTAGGTAAGCCGGCCGCCGAAGTGACAGGACGCGGCGCGGGGCTGTCGGACTCGGCGCTGATCCGTAAAATCGGCGTGATTGAAAAAGCGATCGCCGTCAACAAACCGGATGCTGACGATGCGCTGGATATTCTCTCAAAGCTCGGCGGCTTTGATATCGCAGGAATGACGGGTATTTTTCTCGGCGGCGCACTCTGCCGGGTACCGATCATTATTGACGGCATCATCAGCGCCGTCAGCGCAATGATTGCATCAAAGCTCTGCCCGGCGTGTCTCAACAGTATGCTGGCCAGCCATGTCTCCGACGAGCCGGCCGGAAGAATGCTTCTGGACGCGCTGAAGCTCCATCCGATGATTACGGCAGAAATGCGCCTGGGCGAAGGCACCGGCGCCGTTGCGCTGCTGCCGCTCCTCGATATGGCGCTTTGCGTGTATCACGGTTCATCGTCGTTTAAAGATATCGGCCTGGAAGCGTATCGGCCCTTATAGGAGACCATTAATGCGCACGATTGTACTTGGCGGGGCGGCCTGCGGAAAAAGCGAATATGCGGAAGCGCTGGCAGTCCTTCTGCCGGTGCCCCGTTTCTATATTGCCACCATGATGCCCTTTGACAGGGAGGATATTCTCCGGATTGAAAAGCACCGTGAAATGCGTGCCGAAAAGGGTTTTCACACCATGGAACGGTATACCAAACTCAGCGGCCTCCGGCTGCCGGAGCGCGGCACGGTGCTGCTGGAATGCCTGGGGAATCTGACGGCCAACGAGCTGTTCTCGCCCGACGGCAGCGGAAGCGCCGCCTTTGACGCCGTCATGGAGGGTCTTGAAACCCTCGAGAAGCAGTGCGACGATCTCGTTGTCGTGTCAAACGACGTCTTTTCCGACGGCAGTGCGTATGCGGAGGAGACGATGCGTTACATTGAAACACTGGCGGCAATCAACAACACGCTGGCCCGGCATTACGAGCGCGTCGTCGAGCTCGTCTGCGGTATACCGTTGACGCATAAGGGGGCAAACCCATGAGCTTTCTCCGCTCTTTTGTCACCGCGTTCTCCATGTTTTCCCGCCTGCCGGTACCGACGCTCAAATGGCGCGACGACAACATGCGTTATATGCTTGCCGCGTTCCCTTTTGTTGGCGCAGCCGTCGGTCTTTTTATCTGGGCCTGGCTGTTTATATGTGATACCCTTGGCTTCGGGGTTTTTTTAAGAAGCGCCGGCCTGACGCTGCTGCCCGTCGCTGTTACCGGCGGCATTCATCTGGACGGCTTTTGCGACACCGTGGACGCGCTGGCGAGCCACGCCACACAGGAGCGCAAGCGCGAAATTCTGAAAGATCCGCATACCGGCGCGTTTGCCGTTATCGGCAGCGCTTCCTACCTGATACTTTACTTTGCTCTCGGTACAGAGCTTGAAATCACCCCTCTGACACCTCTGTTGCTCGGCCTGATGTTTATCCTGAGCCGGACGTTTTCAGGGTTTTCCGTCCTTCTATTCCCCTCAAACGCCGGAAAAGGCCTTTTGAGTACTTTTAAAGATGCGTCAGGCAAAAAGGCATCTGTCTCCGTCCTCGCCGTCATCTTCGTGCTTTGCGGCGCAGGACTTATTTATCTGAATATAGTGACCGGCGGCGCGATGGTTCTTGCCGCTCTCATATGTCTCCTTTATCTGTATGTCATGTCACGCCGCCAGTTCGGCGGCATGAGCGGCGACCTGGCCGGATATTTTCTGCAGCTCTGCGAGCTTCTGATGCTGGCAGCAATCGTCATCATTCAAAAGGTGGTTTCATCGTGATACTTGTTATCGGCGGTCTGGCTTCGGGAAAACGGAGTTATGTAAGAAAAGAGTTCGGTTTCGGCGATTCCGACATGGCTGACGGCGTCCTTGACAGCCGGCCTGTTTTATTTAATCTGCAAAATTTGGTTTTCAAAGCGCCTGATTCAATTGAGGCGCTCCTTCCCTCCCTGCTCCTAAAAAAAGTCGTCATCTGCAACGAGGTCGGCAGCGGCGTCGTCCCTGTGGATAAAGCCGAGCGTATTGCCCGCGAGGCCACGGGAAGGCTCTGCGTCGCGCTGGCAGAACAGGCCGAAAAGGTCATACGGCTCTGCTGCGGTGTTCCGGCAGTAATCAAGGAGCAGTGACGATGGAGATTCTGCTCATGCGTCATGGAAAAACAGCCGGAAACATCGCAAGGCGGTATATCGGCGTCACTGACGAACCTCTGTGCGACGAGGGCATCGCACTGGCGCGAGATTCCGGAATCTGCACGGAAACGGCGAACGTCTACGCAAGTCCATTGAAACGGGCGCTTGAAACGGCAAGTATCAAATTTCCCAACGCCAGGCTGACAATCGTCAAAGATCTGCATGAGATGAATTTCGGCGATTTTGAGGGCCGTTCGGCGGCCGAGCTCGAGCAGGATGATGCTTACATCAAATGGCTCGACAGTCAATGCACGCTTCGCTGCCCGAATGGCGAAGGGCTCGATGATTTTTCAGACAGGGTCTGCCGCGCCTTTGATGGAATCGTCCGGGAAGCCATTGAACGCGGCGATGAGCGTCTCGTGATTGTCGCCCACGGCGGGAGTATTATGTCTATCCTCAGCCGATACGGAAGGCCTGAACAGCAATACTATGAATGGTATGTGGACAACTGCTGCGGTTACCGCGCGCAGCTGGATGAAGAGAGCTGGGACGATTCTCCCGTGCTCACAGGCTGCGAGTTATTTAGTACGATCCCGTAGAGGCGAACCTGGGCACGACGATACAGGGCAGACACGAGGTCTGCCCCTACGGCATATTCTCAGGGGGAATTTATATGCAAAAAGGCCTTATTCATGTTTATTACGGTTACGGCAAGGGTAAAACGACAGCGGCGCTCGGTCTGGCGCTCCGCGCCTCCGGCAGCGGAAAGAAAGTCGTCATCGTCCAGTTTTTAAAGGAATCCAATACGAGTGAGCTCAATAATCTCAGGCTCCTGCCGAATATCACGGTCCTGCGCGGTACAGCGGGAAAGGCTTTCGTGCGCGACATGACACCGGAGCAGCTGGAGAAAACAAAGCATCTGCAGGACGCAAATCTTAAGAAAGCTCTCGATATTGTCAGCTCAGGCGGCTGCGACCTTCTGATTCTCGATGAAGCGCTGGACGCCTACCAGCTGGGCCTGCTGGACTGCGCGCTTTTTCTGGACCTTGTTACAAACAAGCCGGAAGCGCTTGAGCTGGCAATCACCGGTCACAAGCCGGTTGACGCGATCATCAGCCGCGCCGATTATGTGACGGAAATGGTTAAAATCAAGCACCCCTATGACAACGGCATTAAAGCCCGAAAAGGCGTTGAGTTTTAGTATACAGAGATTGAATTCAGGAGATTGATATGGAACTTAAGACTTTTTTTACTGAAAACCCCCGTTTTGCTATCGCCTTTTCGGGCGGCGTTGATTCCTCCTACCTGCTCCACGCCGCAAAAATGTTTGGCTGCGATGTTAAGGCATATTTCATTAAATCGTTGCTGCAGCCGCAGTTTGAGCTGGATGACGCGGCGAAGCTGGCATATATGCTGTCGATCCCGATGACTGTTGACATGGTTGATATCCTTAGCAATACCGATGTGTCGCGAAATCCCG
>JAAYBH010000387.1 GCA_012718935.1 Clostridiales bacterium | reverse complement strand
TCTGAAGTCTTGCGAGAGCTTCAAAGCTCCGGATCCGGTTTTCTTTGAGATCCAGTATAGGCTGAAACTGCAGGAATAATCCGCCGTCATCGTCATCATAGACGATGTTGGAGAGTGCGCTTACTATTTTATCCTCGCGGTTGACCTGAGAGTCCATATACGAATCGTAAAAACAAGTGTTAAAGCTGCTTGCGGAAGTGTTTGTCGCTTTCTCGGAGGCGATGAGCAGGTGCTTAAAAAGCTGATCCGGGCTGCGCGGGCTGTCATCGTCGATTTCGACGATTCCTATGCCGCCGCTTATCCTGTCAAGCTTGAACGTCGTATCAAGCAGGTTTACGATAGACTCGCTGAACTCCGTTATTTCGGCTTTGTCTTTGCAATCGCTTAAATAAAACGCGAAGCGCTTTTCATAAAGACGGAAAAGCCGCCTGCTGTCGGTGGCCAGCTGACCCAGCGCATCGGCGATAGCGCAAAACAACTTCTGTGTATAATTGTAGCCGTATGACCTGGTTATTGAGCCGATAGAACTGACCTCTATGATGACAAGGGCTTTTTTCCCGCCCGCCCGGCTGACGAAATCCGTTTCCAACAGGCGTTCCAAATAGTTGCGGTTATAAAGACCCGTCAATAAGTCATGTTCATTATTATACTCCAGACTGATCTCGTAATTTTTTCGCTCTGTAACATCCTTAAGTATACAAATGTGGCTGTACTTTCTGTCGCCTGATGTCTGCAGAGCCGCAACTGTAGCGTTTACCCAAACGACGGAGCGATCCGGCTTAATGTACCGCTCTTCCATGGAATAGTATTCAGTTTCACCCGCCAGGAGTTTTTTATAATTAACGATGCTCTTGGGAAGATCATCCGGGTGTATGAAACTCATCCAGCCTCTCTTCAGAAAATCCTCCTTCGGTCTTCCGGTAATCTGCTCGAAAACCTGGTTGGCGATCACGACGGCGTCTTCGAAATTATCGGGATCGGAGGACCGAATGATTAATATTCCGACCGGGGCCTGTCTGAAGATCATATCGAAGGTGAGTTCCTGATCGTTTAGTCTTTGCTCAAGCGTTTCCTGGATTTGAAGCAGCTCGACATGCACATTAACCCTGGCGATCAGAGTATCCATCTGGATGGGTTTTCTGATATAGTCCACAGCGCCCAATTTAAGGCCTTTGATTTCATCGTCCTGCTCATCGTAATTTGTAAGAAGGAGGGTTCGCAGCCTTGGATAGCGATTGTTTGCTTTGATTGCCTCAAGCACCTCAAAGCCGTCCATGTTGGGCATTTTTATATCAAGTATTAAAATATTGACGTCGCTGTTTTCATCAAGAATACGCATAGCCTCAACACCGTCGCAGGCGGTGATGACGGTGTAGCAGCTGAGCATATTTGTAATAATCAGGCGATCCAAAGCCGAATCATCGGCAACCAGAATTTTCACAGACATTTTTATCACTCCGCATATGAGCCGCTCATACGGTTATCGGGCTCCGCTGCTGTTTTATTTTTTCAAGCAGTTTGGAAAACAAGCGTGTAAAGACGCCGCTCAGCTTATCGATTTCGCTTTGATCGCATTCTTTCAGAGCGCGCTGAAGAGCGACGGCTTTGTTATATACGGCAATCGCGCCTATGCTGCCGGAGCTGCTTTTAAGCTTGTGGACTATCTGTTCGGCGTCTGAATACCTTTTCTCTTCGATTGCCGGAGTAAGCCTGTCGATAACATTCCGGTTTTCTTTGAGGTATTCGTCCAGGACACGCCGGTACAAGTCCTGATTGCCTCCCATGTTTTTAAGGCCGACGGCCTGATCAAGCACCGTCTCATCCGCTTCGGCTTTATCCGACGACCGAAGTATGATGTCTTTGACCGTTTGTAAAAACAGGTCGGGGTCAAAGGGCTTGCTTATGCAATGATATATCCCGCTCTGTTCGCATTTTTCGCGAACTCCGCTGATGACATCCGCGGTCATCGCGACAATGGGAACGGAGGACGAGATCTTTCTTATTTCCTCCGACGCTTCATAACCGTCCATGACAGGCATATGCAGATCCATAAAAATGAGATCGATGCCGG
>JAAYBH010000386.1 GCA_012718935.1 Clostridiales bacterium | reverse complement strand
GGGAGATTGTATCCGGCTGCCGTCGGCGCATACCCATACTGTCCGTTGCGGTAGTTAATTTCAATGAACCAGGCGCTGCCGCCGGAGATCATCATCTCAATATCAAAAATGCCGACATAACCGGTGCTGCGCACAAAGCTTTTCAGCGCATTCCCGTCAGCGTATGCTATCCCCGGAAGGAGCCGCGCATAGGAGGTGCTGCCCCGCCCGGCCGGATATGAGCGTATTTTTCGAATCGTACACGGAATAACAACGGTGCCGTCCGGCAGGGAAATACCCATCAGGCCGATCTCAAACTGCTCCGCGTCATCCAGCAGGCGCTGGGCAAGTATCTCTGTATAGCGCTTTTCCCGCAGGTACGCCATTGCTTCCGCGTATTCTTCATCATTCCGGCAGATCCGGATATCGCCCTTGCCCCCCGCATAAGCTGCATGGGGCTTTAATATCAGCGGCAGCATGGGCGGTGTCTCCGGGCAGCTGTCCATATGCAACAGCGTACTCTCAGGCACGGCGAGACCGCTCTTTTCCGCCAGCTCCCCCATCACACGCTTGTCCGCCAGTCGGCGCAGGTTGCCCGAGGCGTGAGAAATATAGCAATACTGCGAAAGCTGAATGTGATTCTCGTCAAGAAAAAACGCGGCCTCATCATCCACAGGGAAGATCGCCGGCATGCCCCGGCAAGACGTGGCATAGCCTGAAAGCACCTCCAGCCATCCCGTTTTATCTCTTGGAAGCTGCAGATAGTCCGACTCCCATTTGCTCTCAAGCCTGCTGTACGCCGAAGCAAAGGTTACCCGTATGCCGGCCCGTCCCAGACTGCGTATCAGCCCCACGGCATTGACGCCCCTGGACCCCAGTACGATTGCGGTATTTTGTTGATGTACTGCTTCACGCATCATTTATGTGACCTTATTCCCTGAATATAAGCTTCTTTAACATCCGGCGATATTGATACCGCGCAGGCCTCATATCTCTTTTATCCCACAGTGCAAATCCCGTCGTCTTCTTCCTGTCTGCCAGCCACTGACGCAGAGTTAAGGTTTTAGACATCACGTGGCGGAAATCTTCCAATTCCTTCATTGTATAGCCCGCCCGCCTGTTCACGAGCTGCCCATCCGGTAAGCTATGCCCGGTTTTCAGCATATACCACCAGACGATAGAATAAACGCCGGTATCCAATGCTGTAAAATTACGCCCGCTGGTTCTCCAGTTAAATTCATTGATATACAGCGTTCCGTCATTCGCCTGAAACAGCTCGATATCGATAGGCCCGTCATAGCCTCTTTCTATTAAAGCAGTAAATAAACTGTCTGCAAAATCCAAGACCTTCGGTTCGGTAACGTATTCGGAAAAACAGCCAATGCCGAAGGAGACCGGCCATTGACGCGTGTTCTTCAGGACAGTGAATGACTTGTATTTTTCCTTTGGGCAGATCGCTCCCAAAAGGACGAATTCGATACGGTTTTCCAGATAAGGCTGCCTTAAAATCCGTGTGTAACTCTTATTCACGAAAATGTCGATTGCTTTTTGATATTCCTGCTCATCATAACAAATTTTGATATCGCGCTTTTCTCCTTCGCTTCCTGCAACAGGCTTTAAAATAACCGGGTATCCCGAAGGTTTATCGTCTTTGTTTTCAGGCAGCTGCAGCACCATTGTGAGCAGCATTTTGAACCCAATTGATTCCGCAAAATCCGTCTGCTCTTTTTTGCTCAATAAATGGTTTATCAATCCTTGCTTGCTGTCAAAAGAAGGAAGTATAAAACGCTCAGATAACGTATCATATTCAGCATCGAATAATTGCACCATTTTATCAACCCATGTGAAAACCACCGGTCTATACTCTTCGCTTGAGAACTCCCGACGCAGGAGCGGCATTACGTCTTCGGCGTCGTCTACATGCCATGTTTTTGCCCAGTATCTAGACTTTTCCATATAGTTCTTTTGAGAATCGCGTCCAATAACAATTCCATACGGCTTGATTCCGTTTACTCCAAAGCTTCGAACAAGACCAAGCCCGTTATAATTAGGACTGCCAACTAAGACAACCTTGTGTTGGTACATTGGGTATCCTCCATAATCATGCAGTTGCCTGATTATTCTTTTTCAGCAATTTCCTGTTTATGAATGTTGGAGTACTGTCGCTGTGGTACATGATTATGAACCTAAGTTTTGAGATTACTAGCGACAGCAGCCGTTTCCATTCCGGATAACTGTTATTCGGCAAGGGCTTAATAAAGCAAATCGTATAATAGGTACCCGGTAAATATTCATGTATGTATAACCATCTAAAACCGTAGCTTTTATAAAGTGGAAGCGCAGGAATAACTAAATTTGCTACATTAATCCGCATTATTTGCTGCCCTTCGGTTTTAGCTCGCTGTTCGGCATAGTGCAATAATGTACGACCAATACTGCGGTGCTGACAGCCAGGAGCAACACACGCCCAAAATAAATCTGCATACTTAATACCGGATTCCTGCCAATAACAGCAGCC
>JAAYBH010000385.1 GCA_012718935.1 Clostridiales bacterium | reverse complement strand
GCAACTTAAAGCGTCGCTTCGGCCTTGACCGAATCATGTGCATCCTGCAAGAATCCGCGGAAACCGAGGCTGCGCTGGCTATATTAGCCATGAATGCGCTGCACAGGCTCTTGCGCGCACTTTGTTCAAGCTCAGTTTCGTTACGAATATCTTGGTTTTTCAGTAGACCCTACTTATAGAACTGATAAAAAGCCTGATTAAAGATATAAGAGCCAAATAATAGTTTTGTAGTATTTTCCCTAAAAATTAAGACTCAGGATATCCAAGCTGCTTTCCGGATAGCTATATATGATGATTTTGTCCGAGGCAAAAGATGACATATTCATTGCCAATCTGCGATTCGCTTATTGAATTCTCGATTACTGAGTATCGTCAAAACAATAGACAGGGAAGACAGTAAATCTCTTGCCGTATATTGACATTTAACCATAACCAACAGCTTCATAAATGATATAAAAAGCACTATCGAATAAAAAACGTCTTAGATGTTATTGTGTGACCCAATACGCTCAAGAACCATTCTGTTCATGGTATCGTCATCTCAAGTTGATATACTTACTAACCGAATAAATATAACTTTTGGCCATATCATGAATGATGTCAATAAAGAAGCGATCTTCGACGGAATGAAGGATATTATGCCTGGATTGGCCCGGGGAATTTCGAAGTGAGTATTTAAGGTACTTGCATTAGAAAACAAATATATTGAATACAGAGTCAATTTATTAACGACGTCGGAACGGCATCAATCTTTATAACCTAGAGACGGAAATATGAGGATAAATCCATAGAAATTCGGTGATCTATTATATTGCATGATTGTCTGCTGCATCGTAGCAGCCAGGTGACAATGATAGCACAAATACAGCCGGTTCTCAGGGGACATCATTTGTGACGGCAGATGGAAAAAACCGCCGCTCCTAAATATGGAACGGCGGTTTCTCCAGCTTATTCTATGTCTTCTATTATACAAGGACCAATATCCTCTTGAACAAGCTCACCATCTTCATATATAAGCCAACCGCTAAAATCCATATAATATTCAGCAAAATACAATTCGAAACGCAATTGCTTAAATTCAGAAGCAGCTCTCTCAATGAAATGAACAGGTGGGTTCCATCTGGTAACGATACAGATATTAACGATATAGATATTTATATCCATCTCCTCCTCAGATTTACACTCCTTCAGCTCGTTCAATGCAGCGTCTATCTCAGCCTCACTGCTGGAATCGCATCTTATCTCCTTCCATAGTGCTTCCTTCATCGTCTGGATAAAGTCTTCTGTTTGACTTTTATTTCCAATAATACGCAATCTGTTTTGGCACCAATTTGGCATTGGTTATTGCCTCCTTAATTAAAATAGAATAAGCTTTGTACCTCCGATCGTCAGTAACAAAGCTTAATAAAAGTATGCATTAATCGATCGCACTCAAAGAAAAAAACAAAATTCCGTACGCCGGACCTTTCATACATTGATATTTCTCTCATGAAGTGCTGATATGTATTTAACCAAAAACGATGGATTATTTCGGTAGGGCAACGAGATAATAAATCGAGTCAGATCTATCAAAATGCCGTAGCCCATTGCATCCTGTAACCCCGCCCTTGCCAGACAACCAATTAACAATCAACTTGGATGAGATGATATTGCTATTTCAATAGCGGTAGAACATGCTATGTGAGCGAAATAGAAGGTGAGCTAACAGGTATGGCAGGTGTCTGTTTCCGATGAGCCTACAGGCTCGGCTGGTACTTGGCCCTAAGGGGGCCTGTGCATACCACCGTTCACGGCCGGTGGTTATGATTATTTTAAGGGGATTTATATAAAATACTCTATCGTTTTTACTGGTGTTTTTTGCGTATCGAGATTAAACAGGATAATGGCTTCTCTTGTATCAAATGGGCCGAGATTATAAAGCGACAGGCCCTCCTGATTCAGGATGCCATAGCTGACGCGCCTGTTCATTCGGAAAGGTTCGTCTGTAATGAGTTCAACGCCCTCGATGCCGTATGGCATTTTCCTGAAATAGGGGTCGAATAAGCATATGTTTGACTGATCGTCACCGGTCAGCAGGACGTAATGCCAGCCCTCATTGCGTAATCGGACAACGACGGCGCCTCCTTGCTGCAGAGCTACGTTGATTTTACTCGTCTGGCCGATAAAAACCTCCTCGCTGTTCAGGACCTCTCCATGAATCGGGAACTTTTTCACCTTGCCAAACTGGTTGAGCCAGCTTACAAGAAATATCATCGCCATCCGTGACGTGCCGTTCTTGCCGAATTCTCCCTTGCCGTTATACGCGTCCAGCGTGTAGAGCATGATATGCTTCACAACGTCGGGCGGGATGTCCTCGCGCCGGAAGAGGTAGCTGATGGCGTTTAAGAGCGTCGTCGGGCCGCAGTCAAATTCGGTCGTCTGATAACTCAGGGGGTTTTTCATTCGATTCACTCATTTATGTAAAATTGTAAATTCTAATATATAATACGGAGTTCGTGAATGCAAGCGGGAGTTCCCGTCAGCGGAAAGCTTGTGAAGCGGCAAGTTGCTTACGTCGCCGGCCGTTCCGTCAGTACCCCGGAATTCATAACGCAGGTACGGTTTCCGAAGCTGATCGTATCGAGTTCGTGAGTCACCATGAGAACGGCCGTGCCCTTTTGAGAGATGTCCCTGAACAGCTTCATGATATCGGCTGTCGTATGCATGTCCAAATCGCCCGTTGGCTCGTCGGCGATAAGCAGGACCGGGTCGTTGATGAGCGCCCGGGCTATCGATACGCGCCGCAGCTCCCCGCCGGAGAGCTGCTTCGGGTATGCTTGGGCCAGATGGGGGATGCCCACCTGCTCCAGCAGGGAAAGCGCTCTCAAAGAGCCGTCGCCCTTCCGTTTAAAGAAGCAGAAGGGTACCCGCACGTTGTCAAGCACGGTCAGGTTGGATAAAACGCTGTGGCCCTGCGGCACATATCCGATTTTGGAATTTCTGTAGCGGGAGGCCTCTTTATCGCTCAGAGACGGGATGCTTTGACCGTCAACCGCGATGCTGCCGGCGGTGGGGGTTATGAGCCCCGCGACCATATTTAGAAGCGTGCTTTTACCGCTGCCGGAGCGCCCGATAATACTCACAAAATCGCCCTGCGATACGGAGAGGCTTACCTGGTCCACGGCCCTGAAAGAGGCGGCGCCTCTTATATATTCCTTTGTCAGGTCCTTTATTTCAAGAAGCATGCTATTCGCCCTCCCGCATGGTGACATACGTTTCCGCCCGGCTTATTTTAACAGCGGCATAAACGGCGGCTATGGGGCCGACGACGGCGGACAGGAGGAGCCCCAGCGCCAAAAGGCCCAAAACAGCGCCGGCCGGCGGCGCCGGATACGGCAGCTGCAGGCGCCGGCCGATATAAGCGCTGAACGGAAACACGATAAGGGCGGCGGCCGCCGCTCCGGCGATGCTGCCGGCGGCGCTGGTGAAAAGCGCTTCTGTCAGCACGATGCCAATGAGCTTTTTACGCGTTGCGCCGAGTATCCGGAAGATGGCAAGTTCCTTTTTCCGCTCGCCGATCGTCACGGAAAACACGACGGCCAAAACAACGGCAGACAGAATCCAAAAGACGGCGGATATCGTATAGATATAGACGACGAGGGATTCCAGCCTGGCCGAGATGCCGCTGAGCATGCTTTTCGACACGACAACGCTTACATCCGGGATACTGGCCCGGATGCTTTTTGCCACCGCGTCGGCGTCGAAGCCCTGCTCGAGCTTGACGAGAACCGACGAAACCGACTCTCCCGGTTCTCCTTCGGCAAGAAAGTTCATGCCGGCCTCGTGAGCCCTGCCGATCAGCTCTTTCATTGTGTCCATGGTCATAAAAACGGACGTATCCATGCCGGTGGACGTTTTCCCGAGCTGGGCGGCGACCGGGTATATATAATTGAAAAACTTCAGCGTATTGCCGGTATCGAGCGTAATATCGCCGCCCGCGACGATCTGCCCGTCGCCGATGCCGGAGCCGTAAGCTTTTTCGATCCAGGGCCGCGTGGCGAAATCCGTCTCAGGGTCAAACCCGACAAACTGAACGGCCGCGGAGCAGCAGGCCGCCGAAAGGGAGGTGAGATAATACTGCGAGGACACCTGCGACACGCCTTCCACCTGTGCGATTTTGCGCTCAACGGTTTTGTCAAAATAAAAATATCCCGGCTCGCCCTGAAGGAGAATGCCCTCCAGCTTCGATTCCTGGCCGGGCGGCACAACCATGATGTCCGCGCCGAGCCGCTCTTCAATGTGCGCCATGCCGCTTTGGAGGCGGTTTATTAAAACGGAGCCGCCGAACAGCGTCATGGCCAGAATGAAAACGACGATAATGAGGCAGGCTGTCCGAAACGGCCTGCGTCTTAAGTTGTAAAGGGATAATCTGCCGGATGTTAATGCCGCCTGTTTCACGGTGCAGCCTGCTCTCTGCGGCCGGATTTATAAAGATAGATACTGTTGGCCGCGGCGATGATAATGACAAGGATACTGAAAACAGTCAAAGCCGGCAAAGCCAGCAGGCGGCAGACCATTTGCGCCCCGTTGCAGACGCCGATGATCACGGTGGGGATGAGCAGCGCCAGCACGCCGTTCAGAGTCAGCGACAGGTTCAGACCAAGCCGCACCTGTTTTGACGGGAATATAATCAGCAGCGCGCCCACGAGGACGATCAAAATGCCGATACCGAATTCCACCCTGGCCGTCGGCTGGCACTTCATGACCCCGGACATGGCCTCCGTCATGGCTGCCGCGGGCGCTTCGCAGTTATCCATATGCATCTCCCCGGATGCCTGCGCTTTCGTATGTACGCCGCAGACAGGGAAAACAGTCTGGGGCCCGAAGGTGATGAAGCCGCCTAAAATAATAAATACAATTCCGGTAATCAGCCTGTTTTTCATAATAGCTCCCTCTTGATAATCAGCTTGCCGGTTTAATTCAGGTGCCGCGGGCCGGCGCCTTTCGTGCTTTCATTTTAATAAAATAGTCCGCGAGCCGCTTCAGCGTCGTGTCGATAATGCCGGGCTGCTCGAATACGGCGATACCGGCGATGTCAAGCGCCCGCTTTGCCGTCGGGCCGATCATCGCCACCAGCACCGCGCAGCAGTCGTTCAGCGCCTTGATCCTCGCGGTCATCGCGTCATCCGAATGCTCGTGGCCGACGCAGAGCTTACCCACGTCCCGCTTTTCGATAAACATATAAGTCCCGTCCTGGCTGATATCGACAATATAAAAAACGTCGGCCCGACCGAAATGATCGTTAATGACCTTGCCGTCTGTGCTTGCGGCTGCAATGCGCCAACCATCCGACATGGGAACACCTCATTTTCATAAAATTTTGGAATAACCGCCGCGCCGGGTGATGTAAGCCGGCGCAGCGGATTATTCCGTTATTTAGGTAAGGAGACGGGGAGAAAGGAGACAAGGTTAGTTATAAGGGATGCCTTCGATCTGATAGAAGCTGTTTTTCTGCAGGGCGTTCACGTCGACATCGTCTTCCAGCATTCCAACCTCCTGCAGCTGTGTGGCAAGCAACAGAAACATATCATACGCCTGTGAATAAGACGGGATATAGTTAAAGGTCTTCAGAACGCTGGCGTTGACGGGGATTTCGCCGGCGACCCATTTGTTGTCCACCTGGATTTTTGCGACTTCGTCTTTATTGTCCTGAATCCAGGCGCTGGCCTTCTGCATTGCGCGGGTGTACTTGGCGGCGACGGTTGGATGCTCAGCAGCGATATTTTCGCGGACGTATGCAGAGCAGCAGTACTGATCCTTGTAGGGGGCGTTTGTGGCGGAGTCGAAGATCACCTTAAAGCCGTTGCCATTTGCCGCAATCGTTGCCGTCGGGTCGTTCATGGCAATGGCGTCGACAGCGCCGTTAGAGAGGGCCAGCGGAAGGTCTGCGGTGGAATATACTATAAACTCGACCTGTGAGTTCTCGGCGGTGACGTCAATGCCGTTATCGGCCAGAACGCGCTTGGCGTATATGTAAGGGCTGGAGGTATAGCTGGGCACGCCAATCTTCCTGCCGACAAAGTCCGAGGGCGTTTCAATACCGGAGTCGGGCTTGACGAGTACCTTGTCGCAGCCGGTATGAAGGCCGGTTGTGATCCTGATGGGCAGGCCGTTGGAGAGCGGCTGGATGAGGCTGGCGAGAAGTCCGAAGCCGGCGTCAACCTGGTTGGCTGTGACGGCGTCAAACGCTGTGCCGGTAGCCAGCTTGATGAGCTCGGTCTTTAAGCCCTCTTCTTCGAAGAAGCCTTTTTCAACGGCCATGTGGAGAGGCGCTTCGCAAAGGCTGCCGCTCCAGCCGATACGCAGGACGAAGTCGGCGTCAGGGTCTTCGGAAGGGGAGGCTGCGGCCCCGGAGGGAGGCGTCGTCGGCGCTGAGGAGGAGACGGCAGGCGGGCTGGGGGACGCCGTGGTGGCGCAGCCGGCGATGAGCCCCAGGAGCATCGCCAGTGCGAAGAAAATTGACAGGACCTTTCTGATTGGTTTCATTTTGAATCTCCTTATTCATATTAGGACTTATTTTTGTTACAGGTAATACTGAATGTCCTCGCGCTTACCCGCGAAATCGAGAATCTGGAGGATTTTTGCCCTCAGCCGCAGGAATTCGGGCAGGTCGCGCTCTCTCGGGCGGCCGATATCGACCTTGAGAATGCTCTCAATCCGTGCCGGGCGCGGCGACATGACAAAAATCCTGTCGCTCAGATAGATGGCTTCATCCACATCGTGGGTGACCATCACCGTCGTCGTACCGCGCTCCTGCCAGATTTTAATGAGCTCATCCTGCATGTTCATACGAGTGAAGGCATCCAGGGCGCCGAAGGGCTCGTCGAGAAGGAGCACCTTCGGGTGGTTTACAAGGGCCCGGGCCAGCGCTGCCCGCTGGGCCATTCCGCCCGACAGCTGGTGGGGGAAGGCCTGTTCAAAGCCCCCGAGACCCACAAGGCGGATAAAATCGAGCACTTCTTTTTTCTTCTCGTGGTGGATGTTCCGCACCTTCAGCCCGAAGGCCACATTGTCGTAGACAGTCAGCCACGGAAAGAGCGTCGGATCCTGGAAGACGAGACCCCGATCGTAACCGGCGGCCTTTATCGCGGCGCCATCCAGGGTAAACGCGCCCTCGTCCGGCGTGGTCAGACCGGCCAGGAGCCGCAGGAAGGTGGATTTACCGCAGCCCGACGGGCCGATGAGCGAAACGAACTCGCCGGTCTTGATTTCGACGTTGACGTTGTTTAATGCCACGACCTTCTGTCCGTCCGGCTGAATAAATTCCTTGCGGACGTTTTCCGCGCGGATATAGCCTGTTGCCGCCGCTACCATTTGATAACCCCCTTCTGCCAGCCGAGTACCCTGTCGCGTACCTTAAAGAGAAGCGTGATGATGAGGGAAAAGGCCACGGCGATGACAATGAGGCCCGCATAGACGTTTGAATATGAGAGCATATCCTTCTGCCAGTTGATATACCAGCCAATGCCATACTTCACGCCCATCATTTCCGCCGTCATGAGCGTAATGAACGAGGCGCCGGTTCCGTTAAAGATGCCGATGAAGATACTGGGCATTGCCGCCGGCAAGGCGACCTTGAAAATTTTATGGAGCGTTTTCGCGCCCAGGGTGCTGGAGACCTCAAAATATGAGTTCTGCACATTGGAGATGCCCGAGCTCGTGAGCACCGTCGTCGGGAACCACACGGCCAAAGCAATCAGAAAGACGCTGGCGGCAAAGGAGGTGGGGAAGGTGACGAGGGCAATAGGCACCCAGGCCGTGGAGGGGATCGGCCCGATGATCTTGACAAGGGGATTGACCCAATAGCTCCAGCGTTTGCTCCAGCCTACAAGAATGCCGGTGGTGAGGCCGGCCACAGCGCCGACGACATAGCCCGTTCCCAGAAGTCTTAGCGAATAGCCGAGGCATTTGAGGATAAAGGCCCAGTCGTCCACAAAGACCTTGAGAATCCTGTCGGGGTTCGGAAAGTAAATCGGCTGCAGGAGCATCAGCTTGATTGTCGCGATATTCAGAATGTTGAGCACGAGGATAAACGCCGCGTAAAACCAGGATTTAAAGGCGTAACGATCCCGTATGTTCTGAAAAAACAGGGAGAGGATCGCGAACAGCAGCGTGACGGCAATAACAATGATGAGAAATTCGGTGAAATACGGCATGACCTTGAGTATACATGACCTGCCAGGTTGTCCCGATTTCCCACAATCTCCTCGCCCGCACCGCCGCAAGAATCGTCAACGAAGTCAAAGGCGTCGGCAGGGTCGTCTACGACATCACCGGGAAACCGCCCGCAACGATAGAATGGGAATAGAATATTGAACCGTCAAAAACCTTGAACCCTGCAGCCGAACTGGCTGCAGGGTTTTGTGGCTTTTTACCCCTTTGCGGAATAACACACTGTATTATTGAAGCGGTTTGGTGTACTATTGGATCAAAAGACAACCACAGGAAACTTGAAATACAAGGGGTTTACGCATGGCGAAAGAATTTTCATCGAAGCTGCAAAAGCCGGATACCATCGGCAACCAGGTGTTATGGAAGGCGGCCGGGTACTCGGACGACGACATGTCGCGCCCGATCATCGGCATCGCAAACTCGTTTTCAGACATGGTCGCCGGCCATACGAACCTCCGCCGTATTGCAGACATGGTCAAATACGGTATTTACCGCGCGGGCGGTACGCCCGCCGAGTTTGGCACCATCGCCTGCTGCGACGGCTTGGCCGACGCCCACGCGGGAGGCAATTATGTCCTTCCCTCCCGGGATAATATCGCGGACAGCGTGGAAATCATGGCCATGGCCCACCGTCTGGACGGCCTTGTTCTGCTTGGGAGCTGCGATAAAATCGTGCCCGGCATGCTGATGGCGACCGCCAGGCTTAATATTCCCTGCATCTTTGTGCCCGGAGGCTGCATGATTTCCGGACCGGCGTTCGGCGGGCAGCAAAAAACGGACAGCACCACCGTCAGCGAGGCGATGGGAAAGATGCAGACCGGCGAAATCGACCTGGACGAGGTGCTGCGCATTGGGCATCTCTGCACGCCCACCTGCGGCTCCTGTCAATTCATGGGCACGGCCAACAGCATGTGCTGTCTGGCGGAAGCCCTGGGTATGACTCTCACCGGCGGCGCGCTGATCCCCGCCGTTTACAATGAGCGCATCCGCAGCGCATTAAACAGCGGTGAAAGGATTGTTGAGCTTGTCAGAAACGGGATTACCGCCAGGCAGATCATGTGCAAAGAGGCCCTCGAAAATGCCGTGATGACCATGATGGCTGTGGGCGGCTCCACCAATACGGTGATCCACAGCTGCGCTATTGCCCATGAACTGGGCATCAATCCGCAGGAGATCATAAACGCGTTTGATCGGTACAGCGCCGTCATTCCCCTGGTCGCAAAGATCAACCCCGCAACTCATGAATATGACGCGGTGGATTTATATCAGGCCGGAGGGATTCCCCAGGTCATGAAGGTCATCCGTCCCTTCCTGCACACCGGCGTTTTGACGGTGACGGGACAAACCCTGGGAGAAAATCTTGACGGCTTTAGAAACCTCTATCCCGCGAATACCGATTTGATCCGGCCCCTGGACCACCCCCACAGCACGCTGGGCGGACTCGCCATACTGCGGGGAAACCTTACCCCCGATACGGCTGTTGCAAAGCCGGCAGCCATCCATCCGGACGTCCGCCTGTTTACCGGGAAAGCGGTCTGCTTTGATTCGGAAGAGGATTGCGTAAAAGCCATCGAGGCGCGTCAGGTCAGGGCGGGTCACGTGGTGGTGATCCGTTACGAGGGGCCCAAGGGCGGTCCCGGCATGAGGGAACTCTATAAGCCCATGAAGCTGCTTTATGGTCAGGGACTGGCCAAATCCGCCGCAATCATCACCGACGGGCGCTTTTCAGGCACCAACAGCGGCTGCTTTGTGGGTCATATTTCCCCTGAGGCCGCGGCGGGCGGCCCGCTGGCGCTGGTTAGGGACGGAGATAAAATCACCATCGACGTCCCGGGCAAGACGCTGACGCTCCATGTGGACGATGACGAGCTGAACCGGCGCCGCGCCGCATGGTCCTATCAGCCCCGGAGCGGAATCGGCGGATATCTGGCCCGTTACGCCTCCATGGTTACCTCCGCCGCCGAGGGCGGAGTACTGAAGGTCAGAAAATGAATGCTTTGATCCTCCTGCATCCGGACGATTCACCGTTGCCGTGGTAACGAAACCAGTATCAAAGGATGAACAATTTGACATACAGCCTTAACGGTCAGCCACAGCAATACTATAACACTATTTTGAAAACATTTCCGCTTTAAACTGCGGAAATAAGAATCATATATAAAAAGCGCGCCATCGCTGACGCGCTTTTATTAATGCAATCCCGTTTTTTTGCAGGGCCTTACTTTATTCTTCTCTTTTTTTTCTGTTATTAAAGAACATTACCAGTCCGCTGCCGAGCAAAATCAATCCCGCGATACCGGCTAGGGTAGCGGCTGAAATACCTCCGGTCTGCGGCAGAACCTCCGATTCTCCGGCAACCTGGGACTCTTCTTCCGCCTCAGGCGTTGGCGCGGGCTCCTCCTCCGGCTCGTCCTCCTTTTCTGTCTCACCGGCCACGCCTGTTTCCTCCTCAGGCGTTACAGGAGGTACATAAGGCGGGTATTCCGTGCCGGGATTGTCATCATTGTCGCCGCCTTCGTCGTTGTCGCCGTCATCCGCAAACTGTGCAGTGTACAGGACATCACCGGCAGGCTGGGCAACCGATTCGCCGATCGTGGTTGATACGCCATTATCCGTCGTCCAACCAATAAAATGCTTATTTGCCGGAGCTGACAGCCCGGTTTCCGCAAAAGTCAGTACGGTATAATCCACGCCCTCTTCCCGGTCGCTCCCGTCATATGTATTTGTTCCGTCTGTGTAGGATACATTGTATTTTGGTGCGACGTAATTATTGGTAATTACCATTCGCTGCGTAAGTGTATAAGTGCCATATGCAAACTTCGACCAAATACTCTTCCCTTCAAATTCGAGGTGTACGGTGGTGTCGCTGACTGGGGTAATTTTTGTACCATCCTGATCATATTCCTCGCTTATGAAAACCGTGTTGCCGACCGTATTGGGGAACCCTTTTGCCGTAAATTGTGAAAGGAAGCTAGTTTCTTCAGTTTTCGATAGATCATTGTGCGTCCAAGCTAAGTAACTATTTCCTCCTCCCGTCAGCTTAATGACAATATATGCTGTACTGATATTCGGAAAACTCAGCTCGTTACATGGGTTTACTACTTCTGCTGCACCGACAGTGAGCGCTGTCGCCTGTGCATATGATGTTGTATAGTTTTCAACATTCAGCTCAGTAACAGAATAATTACCATTCGGTAAGCCTGTATATGTGTATGTCCAGACATTATCGTTTATTACAGGAGTCGGTGTCGGCGTCTCTGTTGGCGAACCATCCTTATTGAGTATTAGCTCAATATCGGGATATGGTGTTGGACCTCCGTTCCATACTTTTTCAACAATGAACGTTACCGGCCCCTGCGTAGCAAACGCTGCTATGCTGAGCGAACAAACCAAGATGATGGCCAGCGCAATACCTGCGATACCCTTCAATTTTCTTGCCATTATATTTCAATCCTTTCTTTCTCTTCGGTTTGAAATACTTGGCAGCCGGCCTACCGTAGCTTATGCCTTAGGCGCCCTGCTTTGCGCCGCCGGGTTTCCCCGGCTTTACCGTTTCATTATTTCTTTCGTCATGCTTAATTTCTAAATGGTGTTTCCGTTGTTTTCATCAAGCGCGCAGTCGATCAGTTTGAGCAGTTCAAGGGCGCTTCTGAAATTCTGTGACTGATTTTTTTCCGCCCATGTCACTTTCCCTTGCCAGGTCGCGTTCTGCCTGGACTGGACATGAACAACGAATGTTCCTTTATCCCCGTGTTTTCTGGAGATATCTTCTTCCTTCATTAATTTGAAAACGCCCCCTTTTGCCTTTTCGGCTGCCTTATGTTTTGCATTGAATTGACGTGCTTGTGTTGAGGACTGAGGATAGCCAATGCTGTCAAAGACCTTATCCATCGCTAAAAACAAGCAGGCCGGTTCGGATATGATGACCGCTTCGGAACTGTAACAGTGATAAAGCCTGCCTGTGAAGCCTGATGGACGGCTGCTGTCAACGCATATGCTGAATATGCCCGGCGTATGTATGAGGCCGGTTGATACAGGCACTATCGAAGACTCCTTCCCGAGTTTTTCGGTAAATATATACTGTTACGGCTACATTTCGGCTACAGCATGGCTTGCATTGAAAAAATTCCTGATTTTTTAAACCGATGCCTTATGAACGATCCCAGAGAGAACGGCCTGATGTAAAGGAAATCGGATGATCGTCAAAGTTGATATCGCCGGCCGGCAGTACGCTGTACTTCGTATGGATTCCGCGCCCTTTGAAAAGCTTTTTGTAATTTGACGTGATGCGGTTTGAGATCGGCGTGCAGTTCTCTATAGCGGTGCCGACAAGAAGGACCAGATATTGAGAGGCGTTGTATCTTGTATACAAATCGCCCCGGCGAAGAGACAGCCGTATTGCTTCCGACAGGCAGGCTGCGGCGTCCGCCAGTGTTTTGCCCTGTTCCGGCATATTTCCTTTTGTGTCGACCAGGTCAATGAGCATCAGAAATACGGATTGGCCGCTGCGCTCGATAACCCTCAGCATCGGTGATAGCTGTCAAGAAAACTCGCAAGGGGGCTGTAATAGGCGCCGTCCCTATTCGTTTCCTCAGCAAGCTCATGACGAACCTTGTTCAGGGGGAGCGGCGCCCCTTCGTACCTCGCGGTGATTTCCCGGTACAGCTCCTGCAGGGGTCCGGTGGGTCCGACACCCCATTCGTTCAGTAACAGTTCAGTGATTGAATGATATGCCGCCAGAGCTTCTCTCAGGCGGTTTTCCTTAATGAGGCAACCGATTTTGATTATGTGCAGTCTTTCCTCCGCCGGGTAAATACCAAGCCCCTTGGAGCAGAGCCTGTGAATATCTGTGTAATTGCCTTGTGATGAAAGGATCTGGCTGGCTTCTTCAATAATTTCGAAAAAAAGGTTGGAATAATAAGCTGCAACGACGGTGGCCCAGCTGTGGCCGGACAGGTCCGGTAAGAAATCACCGTCATACAGTTCGACAGCGCGGTTATACAGTTCGAGTCTCCTTTCCGGAGGCTGCCCCGGTATTCTCGCCTGCTTAACCGCTTCCTCGTATTCATATGCATCAATGCGGCAGGGCACCTGAGTGTTCCATCCGTACATCCCGCCCGTAAACTGGATATATTCCTGCGGCGGGAGGCCGGCATCTAGCAGGGCTTGACGCAAACGTGTGATCAGTACCTGTATCGCTTTGACAGGATTATCAATCTCTTTGTCTTCATAGATTGCATCCGCAAGCTTCATGGTTGACAGGCGGCTCCCATAGTTGTACAGCAGATACTGCAGTAAATGCAGCATTATGCTTTCTCTGTTTCTGGTTAACATCAGTGTTTTATCGCCGTTCTTTACTGCAAAAGATCCGAGCATTTTTATGTACAGGGAATACTCATTCATATATTCTCACATCACAGAAGTTTTTTGTTCCAGGTTACATATTCTCATTATAAATAAACATTGGCATTACAGCAATAAAAAGATAAAGCATTCAAGAATAAATTATAGAACACGTACTTTTTTAACAAACGGGAGATTTGTGAGCGCAGATATATAAGGGTTATTTTTCCTTGCGGGCTTTCAGGTGAAATGATAGAATCAATATACCGAAAAGATTAAAGGACTTATGAGTCAATGACAAAAGCAATAGATAAAACATATCTTTTTGAAAAAATGCCGGTTAAAAAGGCGGTATTGAGGCAAATCCTACCGGCGGTTGCCAGTCAGATGATTGTCCTCGTCTACAATCTGGCGGATACCTATTTTGTCGGGTTGCTCAATGAGCCGGGTCAAACGGCGGCAGTTGCCATTGCTTCAACGCCCTTTTTACTGCTGACCGCGGTATCGAATTTGTTTGCGGTCGGCGGCGCCAGCCTCATAGCGCGTGCGTTGGGCCAGCATGATAAAGCACGGGCAAAGCGGATTTCTTCAATTTCCTTTTGGTGCGGCCTTTTTAGCGCCCTTATCTTTTCCGGCCTCTTTTGGCTTCTGGCCTCTCCCATCCTGCGCTTGTGCGGCGCGACGGACGCCACCTATGATATTGCCTTCGGGTATGCCAAATGGGTCATTATCATTGGCGGCGCCGGTACGATCCTGAATGTGCTTTTGGCGGATATCATCCGCTCGGAGGGAAACGCGCTGATTGCCGCGTTGGGTGTCTCCATGGGCGGCGCCGCCAATATCATCCTAGACCCGTTCTTTGTGCTGCCCGAATTCTTAGGTATGGGAGCGGCGGGCGCCGGCGCGGCTACCGCCATATCTAATATGCTGGCAACGCTGTTTTTCCTTGCGTATATTTACAAAAAAAGAAAAGTTAACGTAATCAGCATTGATCCCAGGCACCTGAAACATGTCCGGGAGCATATCGTCGGCATTGTGACCATCGGGATCCCGTCCGCAATTCAATATGTCCTCACCGTGGTATCGGTGGCGGCGGTCACGAAATTTGTGTCGGGTTATGAAACCGAAGCCGTCGCGGGGCTCGGTATCGTCAAGAAACTGGACCGGGTGCCGCTTTACTTCTCCATCGGCGTTTCAAAAGGCATGCTGCCCCTTCTGGCGTATAATTTCGCCTCCGGCGACCAAAAGCGGCGGCATAATGCGTTCCTGTTCGGCTGTGGCATTTCATTGGGATTTGCGCTTTTATGCCTTATTTGCTATGAAATCTTTGCGCCTTTTTTGACGGGCTTGTTCATAAAGGATGCATCGACAATAACGTATGGCGCTAACTTCCTTCGTATTGCGGTGGTGGCGATGCCGCTCATGTCCGTATGCTATCCGATGATTATTCAGTTTCAAGCCATGGGAAGGGTCAGAGAATCTCTTGTCTGCTCCGTATTGCGCAAGGGGGTCGCGGACATTCCGCTGTTGTTTTTAATGAATGCCCTGATTCCTCTGTATGGCTTGATGGCAGTCCAGCCGATTGTTGATACCGCTGCTTTAATCGTTGCAATTTACTTTTACAGGAGATTATCGGAGAAACAAAAAGACAGCGTGTTTCCTTAACGTCTACCGACATTTTGACTGTTTTCGCCTTGTTTGACAACCTTGGCTCTCGCCAGCGAAGCAAATACGCCCAGAATGCAGAGGACGGTGAAGACGATAAACGCCGCTCTCAGGCTGGCCATGAGCTGGCCGGCATATCCGGGAGAGCCGATTTGATCCCGAACTAAAACCGACGTAATGAGCGATACGATTGCCATGCTGATTGCTTGTCCCAGCAAACGCATATTACCTAAAACCGAGGATGCGACGCCGTACAGCGTTTTGTCCACCGAGCCCATGATAGCGTTTGTGTTGGGTGCGATAAAAAGGGCGAACCCAATCCCGATAAACGCAAGGTTTAATACAATCAGTATAATCGGTGTCTGTATCGTCAGGAAAACGAAGAAGATAAGACCGAGCGCCGATATTCCCATACCCGCGGACGCAAGGACAGCCGGAGAATACCTGTCGGACAACGCGCCTGTTACGGGAGAAAGCACCGCCATCAATACCGGCTGGACAAGCAGGATCAGGCCCGACACCGCCGCGTCCAGGTGCAGAACAGCCTGCAGATAGAGCGATAACACGAAGGTCAGGGCAAAGGTCGCGCTGTAATTAATAAGGCTTGCCAAATTGGCAAAAGCAAACGGTCTGTTTCTTAAGATTCGGTCAATCGGGATGAGAGGATCCCGGCGCTTTTTCTCGTAAAGATAAAAAACAACCAGAAGGACAACTCCCAGAAGAAAGCTGACTTGATACAACAGATTTGCCGTCAGTTTGGTCAGCCCGAACAGGATGAAGGCCTGGGCTAAAATGCAGAGCACAATACCGCCGCCGTCGAGCCTTGAGGATTCACCTTTCCATTCGCCTTTGAGCTTCCATACTGTTAAAACGATAACGACGGCGGCGATCAGCAGATTGAAATAGAACACGGCGCGCCAGGTAAAAGCGCTGCTGATAAAGCCTCCGAGCACGGGACCGCATGACAGGCCAAAATATACTGCGGCGGAATTGAGCCCCAGCGCCCTGCCTCTTGTCTCCGGCGGAATCACTGACGTTAAAATCGCCATGGCGGTGCCAAAAATCATCGCGCTG
>JAAYBH010000384.1 GCA_012718935.1 Clostridiales bacterium | reverse complement strand
GACGTTGAGAAACAGGAGACACTCTGGAGCACCTTCCTGCCGCCGTCGTCGGAGCAGATCATCAAAGAGGTCAGGCGCGTTTTTCCCGACGTGGGCATCGAGGTCTATTCCAGCCAGTATGTTTATGCCGTCAACAGAAACGAATATACGAAAAACCACATTTCCTTCGGCGATTTGAGAGAATTCGAGAGAAGCGTCGACGAGATACCCGAGAACCTGAACAAAATCCTTTTCAGCTGCGACAGCGACAGGCTGCTTGAGGTATCGGAGCATCTGGAAAAGCTCGACCACCAAGGCTGCGCCTATGTTTTCTCGGCACCCATTTATTTTGAAGTCCTGCCGGACAGCGTTTCAAAGGGTATAGCTGCACAAATCCTGGCCGATATTCTGAACATCCCCCACAGTAATATCATGGCCATCGGGGATTACTACAACGACCGCGAGCTTCTGGAAACAGCAGCTTTCAGCGCCGTGCCCGCCGGCGCCCCCGACGACCTGAAACAAATTGCCGACCTCGTCGTCGGCAGCTGCGACGACGGCGCCGTCGCCGATTTCATCGAGCACCTCGAAGCGAAGTATGAATAAAAAAGCTGCCAACCGGTAGGGCGGGGGCTCTGCTCCCGTCGCCCCTGTGCCGCTTCACACTGTACAGGAATGGTCGGACACGAGGTCCGCCCCTTCGATATCACGTCGCATCAATCAGCTTTTTAAACGCCGTCGGGAGCGCAAACGTGTCAGACAGCTGCTCCCGGCTCACCCAGGTGAAGGAGGGCGGCTGTGAGGCGCATTCAATGACATAGCAGAGCATATCCCATCTGATATGCGTAAAAACATGGCCGCGCCGAAGGGCTTTGATCAAAGCGCGGGGCTTGACGCCCCATTGGGCGGCCAGAGCGGCAGCGCCGGTCTCATTGAGTATTCCCGGCACATTCGGCAGCTCCCATAACCCGGCCAACAGTCCGCCGGACTCCCGGCGCCGGAGCGCGATATTATCGCCGCAGCACAGCAGGAACACCGTCAGCTCCTGCTGTTTTTTTGCCTGCTTTCGCCCTTTGACCGGCAATGACAGCGCCGAACCGTCCCGGTTCGCCGTGCAAATATCCGCAGCGGGGCATTGCGGGCATTTCGGCGCACCGTTGGGGATGCAGACGACGGCGCCCAGGTCCATCAGGCTTTGGGTAAAATCGCCGCACCGGTCCGGCGGATAAACCATTTTCAATGACGCTGTCATCCGTTTTTTTACCGATTCCGTGACTTCTTCATCAATTCCGGCAATCCTCGCGACGACGCGCACGACATTGCCGTCGACAGCCGGGACGGGCAGATTAAAGCAGATGGACGCAATCGCGCCCGCCGTATACGTTCCGACACCCGGCAGCCTGAGGATTTCCTCATATGTATCGGGGAAACGCCCGCCGTATTCGCGGTCGATGATCCGCGCTGTTTTCATGAGGTTCCGTGCCCGCGAATAATACCCAAGCCCCTCCCACAATTTCAATACCTTCTGCTCGTCGGCCTCAGCCAGCGCTTCAATCGTCGGGAATGCCTCAAGGAAGCGGGCATAGTACGCCTTCACGACCTCGACCCCCGTCTGCTGCAGCATGATTTCCGAAATCCAGACATGATAAGGGTTCGTATCCCTCCGCCACGGGAGCGGGCGGGCGTTCTGATCGTACCAGGCGAGAAGACGCTGCTGGAGTATCTGCGGTAAGACCGGACCGGCTTTATTTGCTTTTTCTTTATCGCTCACTGACATATGCACCTGTAACAGCACCGCAGCTGCGGAAACAATCCGGCTGCGGTGTTAATTTTTATATATAAGCATAACAAAAACGCACTGAAATAACAATTGAGAATTGCGCCTGTTCAACATGAATGATGTATGGTACAATGTCGGAAAAAGCAGAAACAGAGGTAGTTCCGGACAATGTACATGACTGTT
>JAAYBH010000049.1 GCA_012718935.1 Clostridiales bacterium | reverse complement strand
ATACGACTATGCGGCGCTGGCCGACTACTGCGATTACCTGATGGTCATGGCCTATGACGAGCATTACTACGGCGGCCCGGCCGGGCCTGTATCCAGCATTTCGTATGTGGAGGACTCCATCAAGTACGCCGTCAGTCTCGTGCCGAAGGAAAAAATCGTGCTGGGCCTTCCCTTTTACGGCCGCATCTGGTCGGACAACGGCGGGTATCCGAACGGCTACGGCATTACAAGCACTAAAATCGCACAGCTTGTGAGAGACTACTGCGGTTCTGTTCAGCTGGATCCCGTCAGCCAGTCGACACGCGCCGTTATTACGGTGAATCCCGACGATCCGAAGCCGGTCATCGGCGGACAGGCGCTGGACGCCGGTACATATACGATCTGGTATGAAAGCGAAGCCTCCATCAAAGCAAAGCTTGAGCTTGTCAATCAATACGACATCAAGGGGACTGGCAACTGGGCGCTGGGCCAGGAGACCGGCAACACCTGGAACTATTACAAGCTGTGGCTTAATAACTGCACCTTTACGGATATAGGGGACACCCCGGAAAGGGACTATATCCTTGACGCCTATATGAAAAAGCTTGTCAAGGGCTGCGGCGACGGCAGATTTCTGCCCAACGAGCCGCTGACTCGGGCACAGGCTGCCGCGCTCATTGTTCGTCTCCTCAAAATCAAACCCGAGCTTAACCCGGCTTACAGCTTCGACGACTGTAAGGGCGGCTGGGCGCAGGCTTATATCGAGACAGCGAGAAAATACCATATCATCGTGGGAATCGGCGATAATTTGTACGATCCCGACAGCCCCGTTACGCGGGAAGCGTTTGCCGTGATGATCAATCACGCCCTTTTATATCAGAATAACAGCGGCAGCAGAATCTATACGGATGTGACCGAGGCCGCAAATCCCTGGTCATATAATGACATTGAGGCTTTGAGTTCATATGGTATTTTTGACGGCTTCTCCGACGGTACATTCCGTCCCCACGATACGATGACGCGCGCCGAGGCTGTGGCGCTCATCACGCAGATACCGGCGCCGCTGATCCCGCCGGCGGAGCAGCTGATAACGTCTGCGGAGCAGCTCGGCGCGTCTATTGTCTAGAAGGCACGTCCGTGGACGAGTCGTCATTCCACCTCCGTGCCTTCACGCGCTTGTATGCTTTTGGATTCTCCGGTTTCCTCGTGACCGGGTTTATAGCACCCCAGGTCCGGCGCTTTTGCGCGAGAATCTCGCGCTTCTTATGCTTTGACATTTTCTCAAAGGGGATAAATTTATCCATATGACCACCTCTTCAGTCGGTTTTGCCCAGTCTAGCAAATTTACTATTAATTGTCAAAGTTGCTGTCGATGGAACAAATACAAGGATAAGACGTCTACAAAAACAATGACATTATTCATGGGTTTCCCATACATTTTTATATTGAGCGTAGTAGCATCCATCGTATATATTATAAACAAATCAGACAAAGATGATATGGGGCACAAATAAATGTCTGACTTAACA
Organism: Clostridiales bacterium; assembly: GCA_012718935.1. GTDB lineage: Bacteria > Bacillota > Clostridia > Oscillospirales > Oscillospiraceae > Sporobacter. The sequence continues at coordinate 1,804 of JAAYBH010000049.1, read as the reverse complement.
GGAGGGTTGTATGAAAAAGAAAATCATTATGTTTTTGCTTATCTTGTCGGTAATGACAGCGGTGCTGCCAGTTTCAGCGCTTGCTGCAGCCAAATCAGAATACGGTTATAGTGACATCGCGGAGGCCTGGTTCACTGACACGGCGGCAGCATACGGATATCCCGAGATCTTTAAGGGCACCGACAGTAAATTCAATCCAAACAGTAAAATCACCCGTATAGAATTTGTCAGGCTCCTGCATAAGGCGCTCGGCATCACCATCAATTATTTTGCCGCGCCCGACATTAAGGATGATTTTGACGATATGGCAAACTCGGATACCGGCGCAAACGAGCTGATTGATCTGGTCACTGCCGGAATCATCAAAAAAGGCGGCAGCTTCAATCCCGACAAACCTTTGGACCGCGAGCTCATGATCCACTGGACCATCAACGCCCTTGACTATAAAACCGGCGGCGATTATGCGATGATCATGATCATGCCCGCACCGTTTAACGACGACGCCGATATTTCCGAGGCTTATCAAAACGATATTGTCAAATCTGTCATTCTCAAGCTCGTTTACGGCCGGGGCAACAACATGCTCTTTCCGAAGGACGGCGCGACGCGCGCCGAGGCCGTCACGATCGTATCACGCCTTGTGACGCTGCTGGACAGCCTGAATGCCGGTGTCAACGTGACAGCCTCGGCCTTCATCGTCAAGGGCGGCGCGCTGACCACGTCGCTGGTGATTGAGAACAACACGGATAAGACGGTGACGCTCCATCACACCAGCGGGCAGAAATACGACTTCAAGCTGTTTGACGCAAAGAGTGAAAACGTCTACACCTGGTCCGCAGACAAAATGTTCATTGCCGCCTTGGGCACTACCGAGCTGAAGCCCGGTGAAAAAATTGAATTCTCCGACACCATCGACAGCACCGCTTATGAAGCTCTCAGCACGGCGGAGACGATGACGGCTTATATCGTCGGTACGTCTGAGGACTTCGCCATCGATGAAAACGGGTATACGGCGACGATTGTAAAATAGATGCGCTAAAAAAATGCTTACCGTATTGAGTAAGCATTTTTTTCTCGAATTACTGACGCACAAATCTCTCCCGGATGGCAGCATTACCTCTTTCGGGATCAACGCCCATCGCCATGAGCACGGCGATTTCATCGTCCGTGCCTTTACCCTGGGGAACCATCCAGGCGCCGCAGTCGCTGCCGGAGGCAATCAGGACGCCGCGGGCGTACGCCTCCTGCAGGACGGCCTTTTGAACGTCATGAATATTTTGCATAACGGCAGGGTCATAACGCTCTGTACCGATGATGTTGGCGACCGTCACGCAGGTCGGCACCCAGACGGCGCCGGTCTGGAGAAAGTAATCAATCACGCTGCTGTCCGGCCAGAAGCCGTGCTCGATGCTGTCAACGCCGTTCTCCAGGGCTTCTTTGATATTATCAGCACCGTTACAATGGGCCATCACTCTAAAGCCCTCGCCGTTTGCGATTTTTACGGCTTCCTTCAGCGCAGCGCCGTTGAAAACAGGCCCTAAGAGCCTGCCTCCTTCATTAAAATCCAACAGTCCGGATACCGTAAGCTTCACAAAGTCGGCGTCCAGGGTTTTGGCCTCCTGAATCAATGCCCGATATTCACTCCTGGACTCAAAGCTCCGCCCATACATGGAGCCGTAATACCCCTTTCTGTACGTGATGAAAATCGGCGTGCGGTAATCGATGCCGTAGTCAACAGCGATTTTCTTTGCATATGCGGAGACCATATATTTGTCGCCGCCGTCCCGGTAATAACCGATACCGT
>JAAYBH010000383.1 GCA_012718935.1 Clostridiales bacterium | reverse complement strand
TGGAGGTGTGCACCCCGCTCCGCATCAATTACGAAATCCTCGGCAACACGGACGCTTATCTCCACGCCCACATCATCCCCCGCTACGACTGGGAGGAGGACGACTTACGCAAAATGCCAATCTGGCTATACCCCCCGGAGTACCGCACCAGCCCCGAATTCGAGTTCAGCGAAACCAAGCACGCCGAACTGAAATGGCGGCTCACAGAAAAGCTTGAAGAACTGATCAAATGAGGACAGATTATATGCTATATCGTAGGGGCGGACCTCGTGTCCGCCCTTATGCGGCGTGCGGTGCATGATTGACACAGGGCAGACACAAGGTCTGCCCCTGCTCATACGTCATCCCTTCAGCGTTTCCGCCCATTGTTCATACTTTGCGATTTTCCCGTCGCACGCTTCCCTGCTGTTCCCGCTGGCAAGAATGTAAATCTTGAGCTTCGGCTCCGTGCCGGATGGGCGGATGATGACCACCGTGCCGTCCGCTGTTTCATAGCGAAGGACATTGGAGCCGCGGAGCTCCATCGGTGATTTCTCACCTGTCCGCCGGTCAAGCGCCGTTCCGGCTTCGTAATCCTTGACGGCAAGAACCGCCGTTCCTGCGATTTCGGCGGGCGTGTTTTCGCGGAAACATGCCATCAGGGCTTTCATATTCGCCAGTCCTTCAAGGCCCGGCATCATGATATTGAGTGTTTTTTCGTTGTAATAGCCGTATTTGGGATACAGGGCCTGCAGCGCGTCATAGAGCGTCATATTCTGCCCCGCGTACCAGGCGGCCATCTCCGTGAGCAGGAGTGAAGCGGTGACGGCGTCCTTGTCCCGGACGAAGTCGCCCAGCATATAGCCGTAGGATTCCTCATAGGAGAAGATAACCTTCCCCTCGCCTGCCCCCTCCAGCTCGTTTTTCCGCTCTGCCATGAATTTGAAGCCGGTAAACGTATCAATACACCGGACGCCGTTCATGTCGCAGACGCGGCGCGCCATCTCCGTTGTGACGATTGTTTTGAGCGCTACGGGATTTGCCGGAATGGTGCCGGCTCTTTTTTTTGCGCCGATCAGGTAGTCCAGAAGCAGCACACCCGTCTGGTTGCCTGAAATCGTTATATATTCATTATGGCAATCACGGACCATGATGCCGACCCGGTCGGCGTCGGGATCGGTGCCCAGAATAAAGTCAGCGCCGTTTTCCTTGGCCAGTTTGACAGCCAGATAAAAGCCCTCGGGGTTTTCCGGATTCGGCGACTTGACCGTCGGGAAATCGCCGTCCAGCGCCATCTGCTCCGGTACGCACAGGAGCTTTTTGATCCCGAGCCGCCGGAGTGCCTCAGGTACAAGCTTATAGCCTGTGCCGTGGAAGGGCGTATACACCATCTTGAAAGTATCGGCGACCTTTTTAACGGCCTCGAAATCGTTGGCCTGCGCCATGACGTTTTCTAGAAACAGCTCATCCGTCTCTTTCCCCATGACCGATATGAGACCGCTTGATACGGCATCATCATAATCTGTCAGCTTCACTGACGTAAAAACGTCCAGCTCCTCCATTTTTGCGGCGATGGACGCGGCGTGATGCGGCGGCAGTTGGGCCCCGTCGCCCCAATAGACCTTATAGCCGTTATATTCCTTCGGGTTATGGCTGGCCGTTATGTTAATCCCGGCCGACAGCCGGTATTCACGGATGGCAAACGACAGCTCGGGCGTCGGCCGCGGCGACTCGAAGATCCTGACCCTGATGCCGTTGGCCGCCATGACGCGCGCGGCGTTGGCGGCGAAATCGCGGCTGCCATTGCGGCAGTCATAGCAAATCGCAACAGAACCCTGTTCACCGCGCGCTTTGCAATAATCCGATATAACCTCGGCAAAAGCCTGGGTCGTATGCCGTACCACATATCGATTCATCCGGAGTAGCCCGAGCCCCATGACGCCGCGCAAGCCTGCCGTTCCGAACTCCAGCCGGCTGAAAAAGCGGCTCTCGATCTCTTTGATGTCGCCTGCGACGGCGCGCAGCTCGTCCCTCTCGGTATCCGTCAGCGCCGGGCTTGACAGCCACGCCGCATATTCACGCATATAATCCATGTGTAAATCCGTCCTCCGGCTTATTTATCCTCGGGTTCCCGAGCCTCGTTATCCTCGACGATATCGGCGTCCAAAATGTCCTTTGCCTCGCCGAGGAGCGTTTCTGGCACAAAAATATCGACGCCGCCTGTGGCGCGCCCGACGATCAGCTTGCCGAATTCCCCGTCGTTCGGGTATTGGCAGACCACAGGGATTCCGTATGCCTCCAGCAGACTGACGGTCATTTCGGCGTCAAGCGGTCTTCCGCCGGCATGCATGAGAAACGCCGGGGTGATCATCTCGCCGTTTTCCTTCTTCGGCCATATGTCCTTAAGCTTTTTCTTTTTACTCAATCCCCAGTTTTTCATAGCTGTAAACCTCCGATCGCTGGTTTTGGTCCCTGCACGTGGTTCCCGCGCAGGCGGGAATCCAGACGTTACTTGTGGTACTTCCCGCCCTCGAGAATTTTGAAGCTCCGGTAGAGCTGCTCCAGAAGCATAATGCGGGCCAGATGGTGGGGAAACGTCATGGGCGACATGGACAGGCAAAAGCCGGCCTTTTCCTTAACCGACGGATGCAGACCGTGAGATCCGCCGATGATAAAGCACAGCCTGGAACTCCCGTCTGCCGCGTACCGGGCCAGCCGGCCTGCCAGACCCGCGCTGTTCGTCTGCGTCCCCTCGATGCACAGGGCGATCACCGCGGCGCCCTTGATGAGCTTATCCGATATCGCATCGGCTTCCGCTTTCAGCGCGGCGTCAATCTCCGCTCCCGAGGGCCGCTCGGCAAGGCGCGCCTCGGCAATTTCTTCCACGTCTATTTTACAGTATCCGGACAACCGGTTCAAATATTCTTTTGATGCGTCGTTATAGAATTTTTCCCTGAGTTTTCCGACGCAGATCAGCCGTATCTGCAGCATTCCTTTACCCCGCTTATACTATGTAAACCCTGCCCATACAGTCGGGGGGCGCCGTCTCCAGCTCAATGTCACCGCCGACAGCCGCCCCCTGCCGCTGCAGCGCGCCCCCCACGGTATCGTATGCCAGCCGGGGCGTATTGTTTTCACGGCTCAGGTGTGCCAGGACGATCTTTCTTGTACCGGAGGCTGCCAGGCGCACCGCCAGCCTTCCGCTGTCGTCGTTGGAAAGGTGTCCGCGTTCGGATAGAATCCTGCGCTTGAGATACATGGGGTAGCTGCCGCATTTCAGCATCCTGATATCATGATTTGCTTCAATCACCGCCATATGGGCGCCCAGCGCCGCGTCCAGGATCGTCTGCGTTACGCAGCCGATATCGGTAGCAAATACCAGCGACGACCGGTCCGTGTCGAAGCGGTACCCGACGCTTTCAGGCGTGTCATGGGGCGTCAGAAAGCTCCTGACGGCGATTTCGCCGAGGACAAATTCTGTTCCGGCCTGAAACCAGGTGATGGCATCCCTGGCTTCCGGCAGTGTGCCGCAGAGCGCTTCCGCCACACCCAAGGGGGCCAGCACCGGAATCTTATGATACTTGACGAGCATTTTTATGCCGCTGATATGGTCGGAATGCTCGTGGGTAATGAGAACACCCTGGAGCTCATCCGGAGATATACCGAATTGCCGGAGGCTTGCCGTTATGCGGCGGAGTGAAATGCCCGCGTCAATCAGGATATGCGTGCTGCCCTGGGACACCAGCGTGCAGTTGCCCGACGAGGAGCTGGCAAGCGTACAGATTTTCATAAAGACCCAACCCTTTAGATAATCTAATGGCGGGAGCAAGCCCCCGCCCTACTATATCGCTTTTTATTTGTGGGAGCAAGCCCCCCGCCTCGCAAATCACAGCGGATTCCCGCCTTCGCGGGAATGACATAAGCCGTTAGCCTGCTTCGAGCTCGGCGATCTCCGGGTCATCCGGCACGACGACGGCCGAGATGTCGGCTCCCAGGGCGCGCAGCTTTTCAACGATATTTTCATACCCGCGCTCAATATAGCTGACGCCTTCGATTTCTGTTGTCCCGCTGGCGGTTAAACCGGCAATGACAAGCGCCGCGCCCGCTCTCAGATCACCCGCTTTGACAGGGGCACCCGTGAGGCTGTCGACTCCCTCGATGACGGCGGTCCGCCCGCTGACCTGGATCTGGCAGCCCATCTTGGCCAGCTCGTCCACGTACTTGAACCGGTTGTCCCAGACTCCCTCCGTCACAATGCTTGTCCCCTCGGCACAGCATAGCAGCGTTGAAATCTGTGGCTGCATATCGGTCGGGAAGCCGGGATACGGCATAGTTTTGACATTTGTTTTTAGTAACGGCCCGTTTCTGCGGACAATGACGGCGTCTTCAAGATCCTCGACCTCGACGCCCATCTCGCGGAGCTTCCCTGAAATGCATTCCATATGCTTCGGAATGACGTTTTTTATAGTGACCTCGCCACCTGTTCCGGCGACGGCGGCCATATATGTGCCCGCCTCGATCTGGTCCGGGATAATCGAGTAAAACCCGCCCGTCAGCTTGTTCACACCGTTGATCTTGATGACATTCGTACCCGCGCCGCGGATATCTGCCCCCATGGAGTTCAAGAAGTTGGCAAGGTCCACGATATGCGGTTCTCTTGCGGCGTTTTCAATGACTGTCCTGCCTATGCTAAGCGTCGCGCCCAGCATGATGTTGATCGTCGCCCCCACTGAAACCACGTCGAGATAAATCGACGCTCCTTCAAGCCGGCCGGCCGTCTCGGCAAAAACGATGCCGTTTCTCACGTCCATCGACGCCCCCATGGCCGTAAAGCCCTTCACATGCTGGTCGATCGGCCGGACGCCGCCGAAATTGCAGCCGCCGGGCATGGCGACCTTCGCCGTCCCGAAACGCCCGAGCAGCGCGCCCAAAAGATAATACGAGGCGCGAATTCGGCGCATCATGTCAAACGTCGCCTCTGACATCGTCACGCCGGTGCAGTCGATATCCATGGTGTGCCTGTTGACTGTACGGATTTCCGCGCCCATCTGCTTGAGTATGTTCAGAAGCATCGTCACGTCGGAAATCTGCGGAATATTTTCAATACGGCAGACGCCGTCTACCATCAAAGCTGCCGGAATGATTGCCACGGCGGCATTTTTGGCGCCGCTGACGACAATTTCACCATTCAGCGGTTTCCCGCCGTTGATGATGTATTTTGTCACAGGCTCACCCTCTCAACGATATTTCTCATTAACAGTATTACCAGATTCTAAACAATTTTTTCGCCCAATTATACTATATGGAATTTTTTTTTGCAAGCCCGTGTATGATATCGCACATCCGCGGCGTTGTATGATATCGCACATCCGCGGCGTTTAAAGAGATGCGCCGCCATTATGCATCCGGTTCTATGCCTCCCGTCCCCGCGTCAATATAATAGTAAACGCCGGGCTCTGTTTGAACGCGCCAGACGGCGCTGATGATATCGCCGGCCGCTTTCAGCCTGTACCCCGGCTCAACGCTTAATACCTGCCCGCAGCTGATCCGGCCGTTTTTGACTTCACTTAAAAAATACGTCATTGAGGTCACGCAGGACGTCATATCCGCTTTTTTTACTGTCGCTTCAATATCCGCGGGATATGTGCCGATGATCTCATAAAGACTCCCGTCCTTAAAAATCAGTCTAATCCGGCAGTTGAATATGGGAGAACGCTCCCATGAACAGATGGCCTCTGCCGTCTCGTACCCCTTTTCGCCGGTGACATCAAGAGAAAACGTCTCAACCCCCATCGTCTGCAAAATGCTCTTTGCCGTGCTTCTGGCGCTGGTGACGGCATCATATATGTGTCCCGGGAATTTAATATCAAACGCGCCGCCGCTTCGGAAAACCGCCTGGCCTTTCGTTCCCGCATCATAGGTATAAATACCTCCGTTTTCCGTCATTTCAACAGGGCCGAGGAGCGTTTCCGCCAGCCTTCTCTCCCGGGTGATATCTCTACTTATATGCAGCTCGGTCAGCTCGCCGCCCTCCCTGATATTGGCGGCGTCCATATGAATGCCGTTCCGGGAGAAAAGCGCGGACAGATTCGCCAGCGTTTCTTTTTTTTCACCCTGCTCCTTGATGATCCTCCCCAGGAAAAAGGCGAGAAAGAAAGCATTTGCTATAACAAGCGCCCAAATGATGATATTTTTCAGTTTTATCACTTTTATTACTCCCGTCGCTCAGGAATCGTGTGCAGCAACGATCCAGTATGGCTCAAGCAGGGCGGCGCCGTTATCGTGATAATACAGCATGAACGCGCCGCCGGACGCCGCCGCGGCCTGCATTTCAGGCATGAGTCCGTCGAAATTCTCACCGGTCGCGGCAAAGCTTCTGAAACAAAGCGTCATTTTACTGACGGCGCCGTCCGTCACCGTCACCGAAGCCGCATAGCCGTCCCGGTCCGAATAGATCCTGCCTCCGGCAACAACATAAGTAAACAGCACGTCATAGCTGCCAGGCCCGGCGGCTTTGACATTGTCAAAATAGACCCTGACGCCCTCTCCGCAGTATTTCCCGATGGATTCGGCGACAGCCTGCCTGGCCTGCTCGATCGCTCCGCTCTCATCCGCGGGCGCGGATGTCATTTCCGGACTGCCCGTCCGTTTGCAGCTGACCGTACCATCGGGAGATAATTCGATTCTAAAGTCCTCCGGCTGAATATATGTCTCGTTGCCGTCCTTATCCGTAATCGGCTTCATATGCTCGCTGACGCCAAGCCATCGCAGGACCTCGGCCAGTGTTTCACCCGTCAGCGGATTTTTCACTTCGATGACCGGATGGTCCGAGGCCTCCCGCATGATGAGGGCGTAAGGATTTTTCAGCGGCGTTTCGAGCATCTCGAAGGCAAACGCAGCGTTATTTGCGGTGTACTTGCCGGTCAGCCTTGCGATGTCTTCAGGCAGCGCCTCGGTTAGCGCGGTATAATAAGCCTCTGTTTCATCGTCCTGAAAATAAAGGCGGGGCGCCCCGTCAACAGCCGCCACGCAGAGCCGGCGTACGGAAATGGTCCGCCATTCCCCCGTAATCTCCGCTTCAAACCAGCCGTCCAATACGGACAGGCACATCG
>JAAYBH010000382.1 GCA_012718935.1 Clostridiales bacterium | reverse complement strand
GGTGTTTTTACGAGTCCGGACTCTATACCGTCATTAAGTCCGAAATCGCTGACTATCCATCCGAACAGGGCCTCCTCATCGTTCTTCTTGCCGGAGGGGGCAAAAGGAGTCGCTGAGAAATCGTAGCAGGTTAGTATGTTACGTGTCTTATGAATACGGTCAAGCCCGCCGACCCATACGGTGGCCTCCTGCTCCAATTCCTTTTCCTCTTTGGTCAGCTTGTACTTTATCTCGGGGTTCTTTCGCCAGGCATGATGTGCCTCGTCGTTGATGATAAGGATGTTTGACGCATTGGACATTTCACCCAATACCTCGCGGGTATACGCTTCATCGCTTTTAGGTCCGCGTTTGTCCACTCCCTTGCGCTTCTTTATCTGCTCTTCGCTGTCCCAGGCAAGCGACTGCCAGTTTTGAATCATAACCCTGCCTTGGCGGAGCTTGTCCATCAGCCCTGTAGGTACAACGGCAAACTGCGTGTAATAGTTATTGTCACCGCCCGTCTGCAGGACCTGCAGACGGCTTTTTACAGTCAAATTGGGCGCAACGACAAAGACGTTTTTCGAAAAACGCCTGTCCTGCGGGTATGTCGTCTTATTCAATATCTGCCATGCTATCAGCATCGCCATAACAGTTGTCTTACCGCCGCCTGTACACAGCTTTGTACAGGTACGCTGAAAAAGCCCTCCATCACCGGGAATGTTGATACCCGTCTTCTCGGCATCTGGTGCTTCGATGAGCCATATCAATGTTTCCATTGCGTCCGTCTGGCAGAAGAAGAACGGATACTGCCGCGCGCTCTTGTCGTTCCAGTGCTCCAGCAGCTTCTTCGTTATACCTGTCACGCCGGCGTATCCGTTTTCGCGCCATGTCTTGACGCGGGGACGGATTTTGTTCACAAGCGGCAGCGGAATGAATTGGCCGATGTCGTTAAACTGATTGGAACCCTGCCCGGCGATAAAGTATCCTGCTTCGCGCCGGCCCGGCTCCATTTCAAAAGTCTGTGTTTGATAATTATGCTTCCAGTGATGCTCGGGCTCACGAAACGCAGAATTGATGATGAGCTTGTCAATACCCGCCATTACAGCTCACCTACCTTAATTACCTTCAGGCTCTCAATTCCGCGGTCGTCGATGATTTTCACAGCGATTTGCGTGTTGCTCTCGACGGCAAATGGCAAAGATTGATTACCGGCATATTTTTCAATCAGTTCCTGATTAATCTCAGCTCTCAGCGTTTTGGCAAGCTTCCCCCAGCCGCCATCGCTGCCACCCATGGGGAAAAAGACCTGCATCGGCTCGATGCTCAACCCATCATAATTTGTATCCAGCATCCACATGGCGATACGGTTGACGTTGCCTGATTCAACCGTGCCTTTCTTGACATCATAATAATCAAAGCCATTGACCCGGACGTAATACTTACCCTTGTCCTTACCCTTATCGATGAATATAAGCTCAGCGTCCGGCTGGCCGACCAGCCAGAAGCTCTCGTTTGATGAACGCTTTTTCTTTAGGTCCTCCGTCATCAGGTCAGTATTCATCTGAACCTTTAAAAGCGTGAGGTCGGGCCAGTTGGTTTCATCAATGTCCTTTGCCGCCTCGGGGTCAAATTGAAAAGCTGCGAAAACTACGAGCTTTGGCTTTGGGCGCAGATTTTCAACCTCGTCCAACGCCATGGCGACAAGGCGGGAATCAAGCGGCTTTGTCTCACTTCCGAAACAGATAACAGCTCGGCGCGGAGCGTCTTCCTTTGTCTCAGCTTCTGCCTGCAGGTATTTCGTACCTGATAGCGGTTCCACGCGTGAAAATTCTATCTTCGCTCCGCCGCGGCCGCGTATACCGGTCGCCAAAAGCTCATCGCGCCAATCAGTCTGCTTCGTGCTGGTACCGTCAAGGTCGGAAACGGTATCAAGAGGATGAACATCACTAACGCCCACCGGCGCCGGCAATGCCTCCACTGTAAACGGGCCTGTAATCCGAATTTTTGTTTTATCGACTTCCGGCTGGTCGTAAAGCGTTCCCGTATCAGGTGGCTCGTTGTTGGCGATGGATTTAAGCGTAATATGCGGCACCGTCTTATATACAAAGCCGCTCGCAACGCCCTGTTCCTCATGGGCGAGCTTATAATAATCATACGTCGCCGTCATCAGCCGCTTTTTTGCGAGTGCTATGGCAACACGGGAGGTGTCACAAGTAATCCAGCGCCTCCCCCATTGCTCGGCGACATACGCAGTCGTCCCGCTGCCGCAGGTAATGTCAAGAACCAGGTCCCCCGGGTCGGTGGTCATAAGCATACACCGGCTTATAACCTTGTCTGCTGTCTGAACGACGTATATTTTTTCCGTTCTCAAAAGTAAATCCATCCAGATATTTGTTATTGGTATAACAGGGAAGTCATCTAAATATAACACATATGCTAAATTTTTGCCCGTCGACATAATACGATTGTTACGTATTAAATTATACATACCATCAATTGAACTTGCCCAATTCCTACCAGAGGGGTGGTAATATTCCTTGCCTTTGAACATTAATGGCATACTCTTAGTTCGAGAAGGACTGATAGAACATGGATTACTCATTTTGAAAGGCCTAGAACCTTCTGGAAGCTTTGAACTATTCTCTTTTTCTTCTTTTGTCATCGCTCTGCGAACGCCACTATGCAATTCTACTTGGTCGTATCTTTTACCAGTAGTATCTCCAACACCAACTTCTTTCATATCGAAAAGTTGTCGATATTTTAGTTTTGATATATCTTTTGCATACCATATTATATTGTCATAAATATGCTCCATTAATGTAGTTGTTAATCCACTTTTCTT
>JAAYBH010000381.1 GCA_012718935.1 Clostridiales bacterium | reverse complement strand
GGATTTTTTCCGGCAGCCAGGTGGAATCACTAATCATCAGCATAAATGACCGCGAGGACAGCGGCAATCTGATTATTGATTATGATTTCTTAATTGATGTTTTTAATATCAAGGAAATCGAGTTTATTCACCAGCATATCATCAACCTTCTATGGCACGCGCTTGATAATCCGTCGAAAAGAATATCAAAGCTCGAGATGATATCCGAAAAAGAAAAGCATACGATTCTTAATGAATTTAACAATACATACGCTGATTATCCGCGGGACAAAACGATCCATCAAATGATTGAGGAGCAGGTAGAAAAGACGCCTGGAAACACTGCGCTTATTTTTAATGACAAAACGATGACGTATGCCGAACTGAATGAAAAATCCAACAGATTGGCGCATACGCTGCGGGAGAAGGGCGTCGGACCGGATAAAATCGTCGGGATTATGACATACCGCTCTTTTGAAATGATCATCGGCATTATGGGCATTTTGAAAGCGGGCGGAGCGTATATGCCCATTGACCCAGAATATCCGGCGGAACGAAAGGTATATATGTTGGAGAACAGCTGTGCTCAGATCCTTCTGACTCAGCACAACATGCTATTCCCGGAATTCGCTGGTGAAGTAATTGATCTTGAAGACGATTCGAACTATACGGGGGACGGGTTGAACCTTCCTGCTTCAAACAGTTCGGGTGACCTCGCGTATGTCATCTACACCTCAGGTTCGACCGGGAATCCAAAGGGTGTTATGATACAGCACTCTGGCGTCGTCAATAGTTGCTGTTGGGGCGTAAAGAAGTTTTCTCTGAATAAGGATAGTGTCATCCTGCAGAAAACTGCGCCGACATTTGACCCCTCGGTGTGGGAGATATTTTGGTGGCTCATGCTGGGCGGTAAGGTCTGTCTGATTGAGTCCGGTGATGAAAAGGACCCCGAAGCTATTATTTCCGCCATTGAAAGGAACAAAGTAACAGTTATGCACTTTGTTCCCTCAATGATGAATATATTCCTGCGTTATGTTGAAGTGACGTCGTCAGGAAAGAGATTAGCGTCACTGAAGCAGGTCTTATCCTGCGGTGAAGCAATCAGCTTGAGTCAGGTGGAGGAATTTAACAGGGTATTATACTCGACCAATGGGACGCTGCTTTACAATATGTATGGTCCCACTGAGGCGACTGTTGAGGTAGCCTGCTATGACTGTTCGCCCGTGATAACGCTCAATAGTGTCCCCATCGGCATGAGGATAGATAATTTCAAAATATATATTTTGGATAGAAACATGAACATCCTCCCTGTCGGCATTCCTGGTGAGATATTTATCAGTGGCACCGGGGTGGGACGCGGATATCTGAACAGTCCAGATCTCACATCGGAACGATTTCTCGTGAATCCGTTCGTACACGGAGAAAAGATGTATCGGACGGGTGACAGGGCCAGATGGTACCCCAAGGGCGACATTGAATTCCTGGGAAGAATGGATTATCAGGTTAAAATCAGGGGATTCAGAATCGAGCTCGGTGAAATCGAGGCGCGGCTATTATCACACACTGCGATACGTGAAGCTGTAGTGAAGGCGTTTATCGATGACGACGGCTTGTCATACCTTGCGGCATATGTCGTCACGAATGGCCAGATGAGCGCTGATGAAATCCAGGCATATCTTTCGGATTCGCTCCCGAATTATATGATACCCGGCCACATTGAAATTTTAGATAAAATGCCATTAAACAACAATGGGAAGACAGACAGAAACGCACTTCTGGCGCCAAGAAGCATTTATAATACATTAAATGAAATTGTACCGCCGGCCAATGAGGCTGAAGCGTGTTTGGTCGGCATATGGAGCAAAGCGCTTGGTCAGGAACGCATCGGCGTGCTGGACGAGTACACGGCCATCGGCGGAGACTCCTTGACCGCCATTAAGATTATTACGGAAATTCATAAAAACTTTGGTGTTGAAGTGTCACCGAAATATGTATTTCAGCTTCAGACGATTAGAAAGCTGGCCGAAATGATTTCTTCATTGAGCAGTCGGGAAAGCAGCTATTCTGGTATACCGAAGGTGCCCGAGTGCGAATATTACCCCGTCTCGGCTGCACAGAAGCGGCAATATATAATGAATCAAATAGACAGGGGCGTCAGCTATAATCTGCTGGGTGGAATGGAGATTGACGGGGAGATAGACGCCGCGAGACTGGAAGACGTCTTTAGAACGATCATAAGACGCCACGAATCACTCCGCACAAGCTTCGAGCTGCGGGACGGAGTACCGGTACAGATCGTCCATTCATCGGTTGATTTCAGAGTCGAATATATTGAAATAGAGGGAGCAGACCCTGACAGGTTGGCGGAGTCGTTTATGAAACCATTCGACTTAAGCGTTCCGCCACTTCTTAGGGCTGGACTTGTTAAAACTGGCGATAACAAACATATACTGCTGTTCGATATGCACCATATCATCTCCGACGGCGAGTCGGTCAACATCATCATAAAGGAATTTGTGGAGTTGTACGGAGGCAGTGACCTGCCTGAACTAGAAATCCAGTACAAGGACTATTCAGATTGGCACAACGAGCTGCTGAGGTCTGAAAGGATAAAGAAACAGGAAGCATATTGGCTGGACAGGTTCTCGGGAGAAATACCTGTCCTGAGCATGCCGGTTGATTTTGCTCGCCCGTCATTCCAGAGCTTTAAGGGGAACAAGCTGTACTTTACGATTGATGAGAAGCTGACGAAAGGGATCAAGGAACTTGCAGCTGGGACGGGGACGACGCTGTTTATGGTCTTGCTGGCGTCATATAATGTTCTTCTGTCCAAGTATACGGGCCAGGAGGATATCGTCGTCGGGACTCCTGTCGAAGGGCGGCGCCACGCGGACCTGCGCGATCTCATCGGTATGTTTGTTAATACGCTGGCGATTCGGAGCTGTCCTGAGGGGGGTAAGGCGTTTAAGGCATATCTAAGCGAGGTAAAAGAGGATCTTCTCAATGCCTACGACAATCAGGAATATCCGTTTGAGGAGCTGGTTGAAAAAGTGGCCGTCAGACGTGACATGAGCCGCAACCCCCTGTTTGACACGATGTTTATCCTGCAGAATATGGATTTGAATGAAATTACGATGGACAGCTTTTTCGCTACATCGTATAAGCTACATAACGGAACGTCCAAATTTGACTTAATCCTAGAAGCAGTGGATCGGATTGATACATTCAGCTGCAGCATTGAATACTGCACCGATCTTTTCGCGGAAGAGACAATGAGACATCTGGCGGAGCATTATATTAACGCGCTGAACGATATTGTAGAGAATCCTGACAAGAGGCTGAGCGATTTAGAGCTTTTAACCGAAGAGGAGAGTCATCGACTGCTCCACGAGTTCAACAACACATACGCTGATTATCCGCAGGACAAAACGATCTATCAAATATTCGAGGAGCAGGTGGAAAAGACACCTGATAACAAAGCCCTCATTTTTGGTGGCAAAAGCATGACTTACGCCGAATTGAATGAAAAATCCAACAGACTGGCGCATATGCTGCGGGAGAAGGGCGTCGGACCGGATAAAATAGTCGGAATAATGACGTACCGGTCTTTTGAAATGCTGATCGGCATCCTGGGCATTCTGAAGGCCGGCGGAGCGTATATGCCCATTGATCCGGATTATCCAATGGGGCGGAAAAACTATATGCTGGAAAACAGTAGTTCGGGAATTCTGCTGACCCAGGGCGGTCTTCCTGAAATAGTAAGTTTCGAAGGGCTGATCATAGACTTAGACAACCAGAGCGTGTATTCTCACGATGCGTCGAATTTACCAAAGATCAACACCCCCCGCGACCTGGCGTATGTGATATATACATCAGGCTCGACAGGAAATCCCAAAGGCGTCATGGTGGAGCATTCCAGCGTCGTCAACAGGTTAAATTGGATGCAGAAAAAGTATCCATTGGATGAAGACAGCGTTATCATGCAGAAAACGACGTATACCTTTGACGTCTCTGTCTGGGAACTCTTCTGGTGGTCGTTTGCCGGCGCTTCTGTCTGCCTCGTTCCTCCCGGCGGCGAAAAAGATCCTGAAGCAATGATAAAGCTCATAGAGAGGCATGAAATCACAACAATGCATTTTGTCCCGTCGATGCTGTCGGCGTTCCTGTATTATGTTGAAAACAGAAATTGCGCCTCCAGGCTGGCCTCACTGAAAAACGTTTTTGCCAGCGGCGAAGCGCTGTCGATACAACAGGTGCATGCATTCAACAGGCTGCTCTACGCGGGTAATGGAACGCTTTTGTCAAACCTATATGGGCCAACTGAAGCGACAGTCGACGTCTCTTATTTTGACTGTTCGCCGATGCCGCGCCTGAGCTCAGTTCCCATCGGGAAGCCCATAGACAACATCAGCCTGTACATCTTCGATAAAAACCAAAACCTGCTGCCCGTGGGCTTCCCTGGCGAGCTTTATATCGGCGGCGTCGGCGTAGCCAGAGGGTACTTAAACAACCCCGAACTGACATCCGAAAAATTTGTCATTAATCCGTATAAGAGCGACGAGATCCTCTACAGGACGGGAGACAGGGCCAGATGGTACCCAAAAGGAGACATTGAGTTTCTCGGCCGT
>JAAYBH010000048.1 GCA_012718935.1 Clostridiales bacterium | reverse complement strand
TCGCAATTTTACGATAATCTGTTCAATTGTGTATCTCTTCCTTGCCATTTTCTGCTTCCCTCCAAAGTTAGTTTAACATATCTTTACTAACTTTGCGTCTGGTACAACACGCGGGGGCAAGACCACCAGAACCGCGCATCCTTCCACAGCGCGAACCGGCAGGCGCGGCTGGCACAGAAAAACCCTTTACCGCTCTCAGTAACGTCCGCGCCACAGCGGGGGCATTTGCCCACCACAGCGCCCTTTGGCGGCGCGGCGAACAGCGACGCGTACTCGGCGAACGGCGCGGCGTGGGCGGCCACAAAGCCCTCTGTGAGCGCAGCGATACCGTCCATAAATGATGCGTCCGCAAGCTCCGCGCGCTCCACCTGTTTCAGTTTTTGTTCCCACTCGGCGGTAAGCAGCGGCGACTTGATCTCCTCCGGCAGTATAGCGATCAAGTTTATGCCCTTTTGCGTGGGGACGAGCAGCTTCTTTTTTCGCTCCACGAACCCCGTCCTGATCAGTTTCTCGATGATCCCGGCGCGGGTGGCAGGGGTGCCGAGGCCCTTGCGCTCCACATCGTCGGGCATGTCCTCGGCGCCGGCGTTTTCCATAGCGGCCAGGAGAGTTCCCTCTGTAAACCGCTTGGGCGGGGATGTCTTGCCCTCGCGCACCGAAGCGACAACGGGAACAAACACCTGCCCTTCGGACAGGTCGGGCAGAGCAGGGGCGTCGTCGGCTTCCTCATCGTCCGCATCGCTGTCGATACCCTTCTTTTTCAGGGCAGCTCGGTACGCGGCGTCCAGCGCCTTCCAGCCCTCGTGCAAAACCATCTTACCCTTCGCGGCAAACTGAAAACCTTTGCACTCCAGCACAGCCGTCGCCTGTTCAAAGGCATGAACCTCGCCCACGGCGCAAGCCAACCGGACGATCAGCATGGTCAGGATATTGCGTTCTCCGGCTGGTAACGCGTCCCAATCAAGATTGCGCACGGCGCCCGTGGGTAGGATGGCGTGATGATCGCTCACCTTCGCGTCATTCACTACCAGGGATGCATCCACCGGCACCGGCACTTTGGCGAAGGGCAGCCGCATATAGCAGAGATTGACCAGTTCTGGCAATCTTCCGGCCATGTCCCCGGTCAGGTAACGAGAATCGGTGCGCGGGTAGGTCGCCAGCTTTTTCTCATAAAGGCTCTGCATATACTCCAGCGTCTGCTGGGCGGTGTAACCGAGCATGCGGTTGGCGTCGCGCTGCAGCGAGGTCAGATCGTAAAGCTTGGGCGGCGCTTCGGTCTTCTTCTTTTTCTCCACAGACAGAACGACGGCGCTACCGCCATCGCAGGCGGCGCGGATGGACTCCGCATCGTCCGGGGATTTCAGCTTTTCACCGGCTGCAGTGAAGCTGCCCGTTATAATAAGGGGGGTATAGAACGGTTCAGTCACAAAATCCCGAATGGCCGCCTCGCGGGAAACGATCATCGCCAGTGTGGGCGACTGGACGCGGCCCGCGTTGAGGGTGGCGCCATAGAGAACTGAAAAGAGCCGGGTGGCGTTGATGCCCACCGTCCAATCGGCCCGCGCCCGGCAAAAGGCGGCGCTGTACAGGGTATCGTAATCGGCGCCGGGGTGAAGGTTTGCAAAACCCTCACGGATGGCAGCGTCCTCCATTGAGGAAATCCAAAGGCGTGAAACGGGCTTATCACATCCGCAGTGTTCATACACCCATCGGAAGATGAGCTCGCCCTCGCGCCCAGCGTCGCAGGCATTTACTACAGACTCCACATCGTCGCGCCGCATGAGGGTGCGCAGGATATCCAGCTGCTTTTCCTTTTCCGGCCGGACGGCATATTGCCACACTTCCGGCAGGATGGGCAGCGCGTCATATGCCCAGCGTTTGTATCGCTCACCGTATGCTACGGGGCGGGCCAGTTCCACCAGATGCCCATAGCACCAGGAAACGATGTATCCGTTTCCGTGGAAGCAGCCGTCGCCCCGTTCGTTCGCGCCCAGCACACCGGCCAGGGATTTCGAGACCGAGGGCTTTTCAGCAATCACAAGTTTCAAAGTGTTCTCCTCCTATATATATATTTGTTGGCGAAAAAAAACGCGAGGGCTTTCGCCTTCGCGTTTTTTGCTATGTAATTTCGCCGCATTGCTACTGTATAGCGCCGAATATCTCGCACTGTATCTCCAAAACATCTTCAATGCGGATGATTTCCCCATCCATCAGGACAACGGCGCCCTCGAAGTCGTCGATCTTTTTTATATGGCCGGATGCGGTGACATATGCGCCGCCCTCCTTTTTTTCATCCGGCAGGAAATAGGTAAAAGTTGCCTCTGGATGTTCGCCGATTCTGTCCGCCAGCAAGCGCAGCTTCATATCCAAAGCCGCAATGTCGCTTTCGCCGAGCTCAATGCGCTGGTCAGTAAGCCTTGCGGTTTCACGGATAGCAGCATCGTAACCAGTGAGCGCGGCAAATGGCGAAAACTGTGCAGCCCGTTTTGAGATGGCCATCTGCGGTCGTGTAGAAGAAACATGGTGCGGCAGGTTGATAATGTCGTCGTATGACCCATTCACGCCTTATGCCCTCCAATCTGCTTATTTCGATCAAGCGTCGTTGCGCCCTCCTCAAGGTTCATGCCTTTGAGTATGGCGTTTTTCCCATATTCCTTGTAAATTTTCAAAATCGCCTTTTACCGTTTTCTCTCGCGCGCAAGCTCGGCCTCCTCTTCGGCTCTTTGTGCCTGAACAGTCTCCTGGTCCGTGAAAAGATCAAGCTGCTCGTATGAAGCAGGCTTTGGCGCTGACGCCTCGTCAACAACATGGGTCGCGGCAATATTCACGCGCCTGACCAAGAGATTTTCGTCTACGATGCGGTCGAACAACGCCGTGACCGCTTCCAGAATCAGTCGGGTAGAAGATGTATGCCTGCCGAGGTTTGCCGTGCCATGCGCATGCTTGGGGATGAAGCGCCCGTAATGGTCTTTGGTGACAGCACCGTGATAGTTCTTCCGGCGTTCGGGGTCTTTCAGGCTTTCGATATCATAGCCAACCGTTAGTACAATTTGATTTGTCACAAGTTCTTTATCCACCAAATCAAGCACCAGCAAATCGGTCATTTCCCGGACGACCAGCCGCGCCTTATCGAAGGGATACGGACTCTGCAATACCTGGCCGGAACCCATGCTGGTATCGCTGGGCTTGTACGCTTTGACATCCGCAATTGTGCAGGGCTCCCAACCCCAGGCGTGGTCAATCAAGAGCTCCGCATTCACGCCGAACAGCTTATACAGCAAATCTTCGTTGTGATGGTCTGCAGGCTTGCCGATGGAACACCGTGCCACATCGCCCATCGTGAACATCCCGTTTTCTTCGAGTTTTTTCGCATAACCCCGGCCAACCCGCCAGAAATCCGTGAGTGGGCGATGCGTCCAGAGGGAGCGTCGATAGGACATCTCGTCCAGTTCCGCGATTCTGACGCCGTTTTCATCGGCTGGAATATGCTTTGCCTCAATGTCCATCGCAACCTTTACAAGATAGAGATTTGTGCCGATGCCCGCCGTCGCGGTGATGCCTGTTTCGCCCAGCACATCCAGGACGATCTTCATCACAAGCTCACGAGCGGTAACACTGTAGGTGCGCAGATAATCGGTCACATCCATGAACACCTCGTCGATGGAGTAAACATGAATGTCTTCCGGGGCGACGTATTTCAGATAGATGTCGTAAATCCTTGTGCTGCACGTGATATAGTGCGCCATTTGCGGAGTGGCGGTGATGTAATCTATGGACAGTTCAGGGGATGCCTGAAGTTCGTTTGCGTCATACGACGCTCCCGTGAACGTGCGGCCAGGGGCGCCTAATATTCGCTTTGCGTTGGCCTCCTTCACTTTTTGGACAACCTCAAACAGCCTTGCTCTTCCCGGTATCCCGTAGGTCTTTAGGGAAGGTGAAACAGCAAGGCAGATCGTTTTCTCCGTTCGGCTGGCGTCCGCGACCACAAGATTTGTGGTCATCGGGTCAAGCCCGCGCTCAACGCATTCAACCGAAGCGTAAAAGGATTTGAGATCGATGGCGATATAGGTTCTGTTGTCCATGCCCCGGCAGCCTCCTATATCTGTATTATATCACAATCAGGCAGAGAAAAAACCGCGAAGGCCCCGCGGTCCGCATTGTTTTTGTTTACGGCCTTACCAACGCAACATAAGTCGGCTCTCCGCTCTGCAACTCCATATATCCGACACCGTATTGTCTGCCGTTTAGATAATAGAATTCAGTTATGTATAGTACATATCCGTCGCCGCTGCCGGTGATACCGCCAAACTCGAAGGAGCCATACAGCTGGGAATCCTCCGTGTCGCTGATATCGTACTCTTCATATCCGCCAAAATTAATCAAATACCAATCCAGCGTTATTTCCACACTGACTTCGGTGCCGCCAATTACCGCGTTTAAATACTCAAAACCATAAGCGTCCATGGTGTTTTCAGGATCATAATAGAAAAACGCTTTCCATCCGCCCGTCAATTCCGAAAACTCAGTGATGGGCACAGCGTTTGCCGGCACACCTTCATAATAAACGCTGTCAATATACCAGAGAAAATCACTCAGATCGGGGCGGGCTGAGGTTGAGAAGTCCGTTTCGGTCGGCTGGCCTGCGTCCGTTGCAGAACCGGGGTCGACAGGTTCGCTAGGTTCGGCAGACTCGATATATGAATCAACAGGTTCGTCACTTGGCTGATATGAACGTGACACATGATAGTTTCCTTCTTCGACAACAATCGCCCCGTCGCTCTGCAGGGTAACGCATATGGTGCCCTCAATGTACAACCCTTCGCTGTTTTCAAAGACGACGCCGGTCAGCTGCATACCGGCAGAACCACTGACATCTCCCTCGTCAATATACTCTTCATAGCTGATATCGAACGCACCGTTTTTTAGCTCAGTAATCAGCAGGGGGTTGGTTTCATATGTATCACTGTCATAATCATAACTTGAAAACCACATACCCATAACAACATCAGCGTAGAAGTCCCAATTTCCGTCCTCTTCAATTTCGAACTCCAGCGGAGCCGGATTGGCAAGGATTTCGTTTATCATGTCATCTAAATTTGGCGGAAGCTCCTCGCCCGGAAGATTCTCAAAGCCCTCCATACGTGTAAACTGTATCTCGCCTTCCCATACCCCGACTATATCGGCCGGTACGGCATCATTTTTTATGTTGTCTGTCGCCGCCGGGAGGTCTGTATTATTTTCCAGCACCTCGTCTACGTCTGATGAAGGCACTGTCCCTGCGATATTATCCTCGGTCTTTTCGGCGGGTGGTTTGGCAAAAACAAGAACAACAACAGCGATTATAGCCGCCAGTGCTACGAGACCGATGATACCGCCTATCAAAGCGCCGTTTTTGCCTTTTTTCCTATTGTTTGCACCGTTATTCACTGAGCCGGAATACCCTGCGTAAGGATTCCCGGCGGCAGGCTGCTGGTAAGCACCTGTTTGGTGCAGCGGTGCCATCGGTGGCTGCTGGTATGCACCTGTTTGCGGCGGCGCGGCCCCCGGTGGCTGCTGGTATGCACCCGTTCGCGGCGGCGCCATCGGCGGCTGCTGGTAGGCGCCCGTTTGCGGCGGCGCGGCCCCCGGTGGCTGCTGGTAGGCACCTGTTTGCGGCGGTATAGGCTCTGCGGAACCGGAAGCCTCATGCATGTAAGTCGGTGAAGCAGGTACACTTCCGATTTGTTCAGGCGCCGCCGCAGCTGCTTTTTTCCCGCAATTCATACAGAAAATTGCGTTTTCCTCCATCTGTGCGCCGCAATTGGTACAGAATCTTTTGTCCATTTTGCCCCTCCGTTAACCTGTTTGTTTGACAGCCGTCAGCGTGTAACTGTATGAAGCCATATCGCCGTCATAGCTGCTGGTGCCCTCACAGGTAATTTTCCCATCACTCTTTTTGAAGGTCAAATCCCAGCTGCCGCCCAGTATCTCTCCGACGGGCTCCAGATGCAGGACACCTTTGTCCCAGACCCCGCGATAGTACGTGGTCCCATATTCGGTTTCGGAGGGAACAAAGGTAACCTCGGCAATCTCTCCCCCCGTCTGATACGCGCTGATCACCATGGTTCCGGAATATGTCCCGTCGACATTTCCCATGATCTCGTCATACTGCTCCAAATAATCCTCCATCCCCGGGACGCCTTCCATCTGGCCGACAATATCGTCCAGATAGTCGGTGTCGAAGCCGGAAACGGTCTGCGTCATGTCATACGTACCGAGGATATCCTCAAAACGCAGGTCATCATCCAGCTCAGTTTCTTCTCCGTCGGGACCGTACTGGAGGCTGCCGTCGGGAAACTCCACTTTTTCAACAAGATACACCTTGTATTTGGGGTCTTCCTCAACGGTGTCACTTTCGCCTGATTCAAGCTCATCCAGCGGAATTTCCGCCTCGGTCGTATAGGATCTTTGCGGGAAGAAGAATTTATCTCCTTCCGGCGTGATGACGACCACATCGTAGCCGGAGCTGCGGGTGCCCAGGCTGAATCCCTGGGGTGTCACGCGCATGAGGTCCTCTTCCTCGTCAATCTCGACAAGAGGGGCCGCCGGCGGCAGCAGCAGGAAAAGCTCGTATTCATAACCCGTACCGGCCGTTGTTCCGGGCGTGGTCATGAAATAGTCCTCGATCTCATGTGCCGTTACAAGCTTTGCGGTGCTCTCCGGCAGCAGAGTCATGCCGTCATCCGTGATATTCCCCTGGTAGTCGTCATTTTGATAAAAGCGCACGCTTGGCATGATAAGCCCCGGCGCTTCTCCGGTTATTAAAATTTTATACTTTTGTGCCTCGCCTTTATCATTTAAATTCTCAATCTTAAAATCCCGAATGTGGACAGAAAAAGCCTGATACGGCATATCGATCCTGACATGGGGGGTTTCGGCGCTCAGTGTTACCACATCCGGTTTGGGAAGGATGTACTGGCTGCGGCCGTTAAACTTCTCGTAGTTCCGGATACAGAACAGCCTGAAGTCAATGCAGTAAACATCACTGTCGGAGGAGGTCTGATCACGGAGTATCTTGTGGACATCGGTATCCAGTGTTCCGATGGTCGCGGCATACCGTTCCATCAGATTCTTGAGGAAATCATCGCCGGGATAGTAGCGATCCCGCAGGAATTCAATCCAGTGAGATGAGACATAGCCCTGCTCCTGCATAACCTTCTTTGAATCCGACACATTAACCCACTGTGACGGCGTCATCAGCGGCAGGCTGAATAGCTCCCATTTATTTCTGTCCGTCAGGAGGTCCGTTCGCCCGCCGTCAAGCAGCTGTTCGGCGCCCGAATAATAAGAGAAGGCCTCCTTCTCCAACAAAACCGCCGTTGCCTCAATAAACGGCGTGTAATTATTGCTTTCATAATACACATAACCGCTTTGCACCACATGGAAGAGCTCGTGGGTCACGGTGACCAGCAAATTCTGCATATCCAGTGCTTTCTTTGCGTTAATATGAATAAACGGCGACGCCGTATATAGGTTTTTTGCAACGCCCAGTGTTTCGGCACCGTGAGGCCAGCGGTCCAAAACCAGCACGTCGATAACATGGGTCGGTACCCTGAATTCCCGTTCATCGAAGAGGTAATCATCCGCTCTGGCAAGGCGGTTGCAGACATTCCAAACCGACTCTGTCCAAAGGTTTTTCATTTGCCATTGGGGATCGTTGAAGGTCGCCTTAATGCTGAGGTACTCCTTGTCGTTGTAGATTTTCTTCATCAGACGGAAGGCCGCAGCCTCAATATCGACGCCTTCAAATTCCGGATTGGTGGCATAGGTCGTGCACGCCTCCATTGCCGCGTCAATCAGCGGAATGTCGGGATCCAGACCGTACCGCTCGATGAGCGCACGCATCCTGTCGTTCAACGCCTTCAGCTCCGGGGAATCGGTGCGCGCCATGCTCTTGGGATATGTCACACGATACCGGGCATTGGCATTTTGCAGTTCGGGATAAATGGCTTCATAAAATATTTCGTTGGGATAC
This sequence comes from Clostridiales bacterium, assembly GCA_012718935.1. GTDB lineage: Bacteria > Bacillota > Clostridia > Oscillospirales > Oscillospiraceae > Sporobacter. The sequence goes on along the minus strand of JAAYBH010000048.1, from coordinate 1,668 downwards.
AGCTCACGAAGACCGTCCTGGCCGCGCTCAATATAAGCCATCACCGGTATTCCGATAGCAAAACCAGTCAAAATAGCCATCAATACAGAATTTTGCCTTGTTGTAAAGGATATTCCCTTGTCCGTCACGGCGGTGGGCAATTCCATCACCGTCCCGTCATCCCCGAGCCTGATGACCTTCAGGTAGGGCCACAGGTCCTTTTCAACGTCGAATTTCTTCATATCCAGTTCTATGTTCAATTCTCCGGGCAGTCTTTCGGTATCCTCGAGGCCCGCGTCAAACGCAAAGGCGTACACGGGCACCCAGTCACCCGACGAGCGGTCAAGAAAAAGTGTACCCATTTCGCTTTCCGTCAGGGGCTCAGCTGTAAAGGTTCGCTCCCTGTCCAGGGCGTTTTGTTCCGCCGATACGGTAATGCCCGGCATCGGCGTGACGGAAAAAGCGGGAGTACCGGACACGGGAATTTCCGAGGGGTTATATACCGGTTTTTCACCCTGAAGAGCAGCCGGTTCAACATCCCCGGTATTCCCGCTGTGGCTCATCAGACTCCCTTTCAGATCCCAAAGAAATCCCGGTTTCCAGAGTCCGAGCAAAAGCACTATCGCTAAAACAAGGGCCGTGGCAGATAGAATAAGCGGATTTCGAGCAGAACGCGCTCGTTCATATCGCACTGGATGTTCAATCGGAGCGCCGCAATTGTTGCAGAATGCGAAACCATGGTTTAGTGGCGCACCGCACCGTTTACAGATATTAACCATATAGTATCTCCTCGTCTTCCGTGATTTGAAGGTATACAACACCATATCTATAATACCAGATCAAATGACAAAAGCAAAGCATTCAGGTAAATGATTCAGCCCAATCCGGTACCACGATCCACACCTGATTTCCCTCAAACAAAATTGGTTTCCAATAATCGCATCACTGTAAGCGTCAAGAAACAGGTCACATGGTAAACGGACGGCAACGATAGTACAATCACAATGGGACAGGTTGAAAAAGTAAAGCAACAAATTCAACCGTGAAAGGAATGATTGTATGGATACACGGGAAGTGGCCGCGGAGTACCGTATGGCGAAGTGGGCGCAGACGATACAGGCTCGGAAACAATGTGGGCAAAGCATCAAGGAATTCTGCAAATCATCCGGGATCAGCAGGAATGCATATTTTTACTGGCAGCGAAAGCTGCGGGCGGCGGCGTGCTCGGAGATACAAGAGACGGCAAGCAAAGAAAGTAATTGCCTCATACCAAATGGATGGGCGCAGCTTAAATCTATGAAGACTGATCGTGCAGTAACGATCGAAGTCAGCGGATGTCGCATAACCACAACCGCCGAGACTGACCTGGAACTGTTGGCGAAGGTCTGCCGGGCGCTCAGGTCGCTATGATGCGGTTCGGAGAAAAACCTGTATATTTGTGCTGCGGGCACACAGATATGCGAAAATCTATCAACGGGCTGATGACGCTCGTGCAGCATAGCTTTTCCCTCGATCCGTTCAGCGAAGCGCTATTTGTGTTCTGTAATCGGACCCGCGATCGCCTGAAAATTCTCGAATGGGACGGTGACGGTTTTTGGCTGTATTTCAAGAGGCTGGAGCGCGGACATTTCCGCTGGCCGTCTACGGACGGCAAGTCCACAATGACTTTGAACGGTGAGGAATTATCCT
>JAAYBH010000047.1 GCA_012718935.1 Clostridiales bacterium | reverse complement strand
GCGGCGTTTCCGCCAGCAGCGCTTTGATCAGATAGAGCCTTCTCTCATCCTGCGTCATGCCGGCGCACCGCCCTTCAGCCTGTCGTACAGACGCTCAATGACGTCTTTGGCGTCGTAGGGCACAGCGGTCGATTTGTCCATGATCGGCTCGGGGATGACGGGATGGCCGCCGTGGCCGGACCATTCCCTGTAGCCCCTGTTGACGCGGAACAGATGGGCGCAGTCGTGGGCAAACGTCAAGCGTTCAAAGGGCCAGCGGATGACGGCGGGTGTGTTGAAACCAACGCCCAGCTCGAGGATGCAGAGCCTTTTGCCGTTTGTACCCGCGAGCCAGTCCACGTAGCGCGCCTCCTCCAGCTTATAGCCCTCAAAAGCGCGGAAGGCCGTATAGAGCGGCGCCCCGCAGTAAGGGCAATACGGAATAGCGCTCTCATCGGAGATCATAAAGGTGTCGGGATCGATGAGGGGGAGCAGTTTATCGATGTAAGGCTTGATCTCCCAAGTCTCTCTTGTGCAGCGGGCCGTGCAACGGAGTCTGTCGTAGTTGCCTTGGGCCTCGAAGACACGGTCCATGGAGAAGCCCGCACGCATCAGCTGCCGGTCCGCGTTTGAGGTGACGGCAAAGTAATCACGTCCCTCAACAATTTTTAAGAGCTTCTTATAGAGCTCCGCAGCCGGAAAGACATGGCGGACGAAGTTGACGTGCCTGATCAGATAGGCCCACTCCCTGGCCTGGGGCCAGCCGTCATTTTCATGCTGGAACAGCTCATACGGGTAATGGTACCCCATGGCCGCCATCTCCGGCTGGAACTGCCTGAACAGGTCCTCGTCCAGATAGCTGAGGCCGGCCGCCGCCGACAAGCCGGCGCCCGCGCCGATGAGAATCTTGTCGGAAGCTTCAACCCACGATATCAACTCTTCAATTGCATCTGAAAAGCTCCGGCTGTTATTTCCGTTTTGATGATCCGTCATACAAACCCCCGATGACAATAATACATATATAGGATACAATACCGGACCCGGAAAGACAAGAATAAGGGAACCCGGATCATGGACTAGAGCGGCTATAGCGCACGAAACCACACCGTCCGGTGTGGTTCGTGGTGTATATGGCTGTATTGGATACCGCCAGGGCTGCAGGCGGCATTAAGCCGGGACGGTTTCTTTTTTACTCTCGCGCTGCCAGTGCCGGTGCTGTGATATCGCACTGAGGAAGCCGCTGCAGAATTCGGACAAATCGGAGTTCCGGACAGTGACAACGCCCATGTCGTCTGTCACCTTGGCGTTATTGCCCGCGAGCGTCGTGTCCGGTATCTGGCAGGCTGCAAGCACATCGAGCGCCTCGTTGACGGCGCCGATGGCTTTGCCGTGCTTAAACGCTTCGTTGATGAAATGGAGCGTATCGCCCTGATTGAGCATTGCGGCGGCGCTGTTCTTTCCTCCGGAGATAAAAACGGCGTCATATTTCACCGAGGCCGCTGTGAGATAATTCCTGCCGACAGCCAGCTCCCGGTTGTCCATGCTCTTGATTGTGCCCAGTTCTCTGCTGACAACGTCAAAGTTCACCGTCGCCCCTTTCAGAGAATCCATCAGAAAGGACAGCTCGGCGTGGTTGAAGCCGTTTTCGGCCAGGATGGCGACTATTCTCGTTTCGGCCGTCCTGATGGTGTTCAGCTGGCTGAGGGCCGGCGAGACGGCAGTACTGCCGGAAGCGCCTGTAAACGGCGGCGTCGCACCCACGCCCATGGCAATCTGCCGGGCCAGGGTATTATCCACATTGTTGAACATATCCACAACGCGCTGCCTGATCTGCTTGTCCATGACGCTGCCGACCTCAAAGTGGAACGCCTCGACGATATGCTTCTTCTCAATGGGGGACATGCTGTTCCAGAACAGCGTCGCCTGGGAAAAATGATCTCGGAAGCTGTCGCTTCGGGCCCGGACCCTTTCACCGCTGATCTTCCCGGCGTAATGCTGATAGCCGTTTTCCTCAACCGACACCGGCATCGGACAATTCGAGGCCAGCGAATTCGGAAAATAGCTGACCTTGCCGTGGTCGACGGTCATCCTGTGATAGCCGTCGCGCTGGTTATTGTGGACGGGAGCCACTGTGCGGTTGATGGGGATCTCATGGAAGTTGGGACCGCCCAGCCGGATCAGCTGCGTGTCCAGATAGGAGAACAGCCGGCCCTGCAGGAGGGGGTCGTTGCTGAAGTCGATACCTGGGACAATATTGGCGGGGCAGAAGGCCGCCTGCTCCGTTTCGGCAAAAAAGTTGTCCACATTCCTGTTCAGAGTCATTTTGCCTATGATTTTGACCGGAATGGTTTCCTCCGGCCAGAGTTTTGTCGGATCGAGAATATCAAACCCAAATTTGAATTCATCCTGCTCCTCAATGAGCTGAATTCCAAGCTCAAACTCGGGATACTGGCCGTTGTTCACGGCTTCCCACAGATCGCGCCTGTTAAAATCGGGGTCCTTTCCGGCGAGCTTCTGGGCTTCGTCCCAGATGAGGGAATGGACGCCCAGCAGCGGCTTCCAGTGAAATTTGACAAACCGCGCCCTGCCCTGGGCGTTGATCAGCCGGAAGGTGTTGACGCCGAAGCCCTCCATCATCCGGAAGCTGCGGGGAATACCCCTGTCCGAAAGGAGCCACATGATCATATGCGCCGTCTCGGGGGTGTTTACGACAAAGTCCCAGAACGTATCATGAGCGGCCGACGCCTGCGGAATCTCGTTGTCGGGTTCCGGCTTGATGGAGTGGACCATATCGGGAAACTTGACGGCGTCCTGTATAAAGAACACGGGCATGTTGTTGCCCACAAGATCGTAATTGCCCTCCTCCGTATAAAACTTGGTGGCAAAACCGCGGACATCCCGGACGGTGTCCGCGGAGCCCCTGGAGCCGACAACTGTTGAAAAGCGGACAAAAACAGGCGTTTTGACGGTGGGGTCCTGCAGAAACCTCGCCTTTGTGTATTCGCTCATGCTCTCGTAGACCTGAAAATAACCGTGGACGCCGAAGCCGCGGGCATGGACAACGCGCTCCGGTATGCGTTCGTGGTCAAAATGCGTCAGTTTCTCACGGAAATGAAAATCTTCCAAAAGCGTCGGCCCGCGCAGCCCGGCTTTCAGAGAATCATCCGTGTTTGTGAGCTTCAACCCCTGGTCGGTGGTGAGCTTCTGGTCATAATGGGCCGCCCTGCTGGGATTCAGCTGTTCGGCTTTTGTGTTTTCATTCACGCTGACATTATCGTTTTGCATCTCCGGCTCTCCCTAAAAATAGAAATCATAGATATCGTTACCGGAAATGCATTTGTTATACAGGTTGACAGCAGCATAAAACCACACCGGGCGGTGTGGTTTTATATACTGAGCTGTCGGGATATTATATACCGCGTTCTTTGTCGTAGAATTCCCTGCTGTAGGCGTAGAGTTCACTGGTTGCAGCCCAGTTGAGCTCGGAGTCGTTTAGGAAAAGACTCATGTAGAGGCCGCCGCCTTTGCCCAAAACATCGACGGTATGGCGGATCATGTCAATGAGCGCTTCCTTCGACGGGGGGGCGGCGCCGAAGTCAAGGCCTTCGATGCCGCTGCAGAAGCCGATTTTGTCGCCGTACTGCGTCTTAACGGCGGGGAAATCGACGACGCGCCGCTGAATCTGCATGAAATCGACGCCCATATCGATCATATAGGGGATAAAGCGCTTGATGTTGCCGCAACTGTGCAGCTCGAAGATGAGGCCTTTCGACTTGATGTGGTCAACCAGGCGCTTCGTCGGCGCGAGGATCATCTCCTCAAGCATCCTCTCGCTGAAGAAGGTATCCTTTTCGTTGCCCCAGTCGTCATGGTATGTGACCATGGTGAGGGGGTAACGGGCCAGCACCTCGTCGAACCATTCGATTTCATGATCGATAAAACGCTCAAAAAACGCGGCGCAGGCTTCGGGTTCCTCGGCGAAGGCGATCATAGCCTCGGTGTAGCCGCCCATAATTGAAACAAAACGCTCTGTGCAGCCGAGCCCGAGATCCATCGTCATGGCTTTTTTCGGGTTGTATACGTTTTTCATGTAATCGGCCGCATATGTATCAAAATCCCACTTCTTGAGGTCGGGGAACTTGACGACGCGATCCCATTCGGTGACATCGTCGAGTATCCTGAAGCCCGGCGTCAGCATCGGGCCGCCTACCTGGACGACGAAGGTCCAGTTGGTGTTGAACCAGTCGGTAAACGTCCAGTTCACATCAGACCGGCGTTTGAAATCGGCACAGACGATCTGACCGGCAACAGTTTCACTGGCTGGCAGGATGGCTTCGTTGGGCAGAATAGCCTGGAGGTCGGTGAGCCCGTTCGGCACCCAGCAGGGGCTGTCACGGCGGGCGGCTCTTTTCAGATTCTCAACGGCCGAAATCGGCGTGTCGAACACAGGCAGTTCAATTTCACCCCCGCCGAAAAGCATATGCTCTTTGACAGTCGGAACACCGGGCTGCATATAGTCGTATCTTGCATATTTCATCATCAATACCCCCAGACGTTGTTTTATTCAATTATAGATTTTTTGACATCAATTGTCATAATGCAATTATATTATACTTATAACTTTTAGTCTATAGAACCTGTCGCCATATGCCGCCCGGCTTGATTTTGCCGATCGATTTTGATATGCTTGCCGCAGAAACATATAACGCTGATTATTCGGGAGTACGATAATGGCTGAACCGTATATCTTGCCGGAGCACGATATCACCCTGCAGCAAATTCATGCTTTTCTCGTTATCGCAAAATGCCACAGCCTGTCAAAAGCGGCCGGCGAGATGTTTATTTCTCAGCCGGCGCTGAGCAAAACGCTGAAAAGATTCGAGGAAGGGATCGGCCTTCCGCTTTTCGTACGGAGTAATCAGGGCGTCACGCTGACGGAAGCGGGGAAGGCCCTTTATCTCGCCTTCCGTTCGATTTATGAGAATCTTGAACGGACGATCACCTGGGTCAAGACCGCCATGTCAACACAGAGGATCCTGCACATGGCCGTACCGCTCAATTATGATTTTTCCGATGACTATGATTTCATTAAGAGCCTTGTAGAAAAGTATGAGGAAAAGTACGCGGACATCAGGATCATGGAATCGCTGTTTGACCTGAAACAGCTCTGCCAGTCGCTGGAATACGGGGGCGTCGATATGATGCTCATCCCCAGCTTTATTGACAGCAATATCCGATTTGTCAATCGCCGGCGCATCTCTGAATTTGAGCTGTGTGTCGCCGTTTCTGCCGAAAGCCCTTATAAAGGCCTGGACCAGCCGGAGCTTTTTGATCATCAGACGGTATACGCCATGGCAACCACGAACAGCACCGGCGATATGGAGTATATAGAAAACCTCTGCGGTAGACTCGGCTTTACGCCGGGCAAGATTGAATTCCCCCCCAACTGTCAGACGCTGCTGCACGCGGTGCGGCTGGGGCACGGTATCGGGATAAGCTGGACGTATGATTACCCCGGCTCAAGCGCCGATATCCGGTATCTGCCCATCCCGCATGCGCTGAGCCAGTTGTATATCGACGTGGTATGGAATCCCAGGGAGATTTCACAGGAGGCCCAGAGATTCCTTGATATGCTGCCATAGGTATGAAAGAGACCTGCCGGGTTACGGCAGGTCTTCTGCATAGACCGGATGTTATGCGTATAAGAAACTACTATTTTACATCGGGACCGGAGGAAAATATAATAATACTGGTACATTGGGTACGTAGTGGGATGAGGAGGTAATGATGTTTCAATTTGCACCCGTTTCTGACAGAATCGCACACATACGGGAAAAACGCGACGCCTTTACGCAGGGCAAGCTGATCACCGTCAACACCGAGCGCACAAAAATCTACACTGACTATTACAAGTCGCATCCGAACGAGCACCCGCTGCTGAAACGGTCGGGTGCGCTCCTGGAGTGGGCTTCAAAAAAAGAGGTCAACGTTTTTGACGACGACGTTTTTGTCGGCACGCCCGGGCCGAATGAGCGTTCAATCAGCTTTTACGTGGACCCTTCGCCGGAATGGATCAGGAATATTATCGATGAAGCGACGTTCAAAAAGGCATGGCAGTCCGGCGGAGCTGTCACCATGACCGACGAACAGCGGGACATCCTGGCCGAGGCATACGAGGTGTGGAAGGACTGCTCCATCAGTAAGGTTTTCGAGGGCTGCATGACAGAGGATATGTGGAGCGGCTTCGGTAACGGGAGCGTGATCGGCGGCAGGAGTAAATATGACGAGGGCTACAACGGGGTCCATTCGATCATGCAGGGGCACTACATCGCCAATTTCAACAAGGCCGTGAATGTGGGCTTCGGTGAGGTCCGCCGACAAGCCCTGGCGCTCATCGATGCCCACCGGGGCAGGATATTCGGCGACTGGGCTAAGAAACACTTGTTTTACAATGCGGTGGTCCGGGTCTGCGATGCAGCGATACTGCTCTCCAAACGCTATGCGCAGGCCTGCCGGGACAAGGCCTATAAGACACGGGAGCCAATGCGGAAGGCGGAGCTTTTGCAGATGGCGGATTCGCTGGACTGGATTATGGAGAACCCCGCCCGGACGTATTGGGAAGGGCTGCAGGTGCATATCCTTTATGAGCTGTTGCTTGTCACCGACGCGCAGCAGCACGGCCAGTCCATGGGGCGCGTCGACAAGCACGTGGGGCACCTGCTTCAAAAGCAGCTGGACGAGGAGACGATCACGCCCGAGCTGGCGCAGGAGTATTCCGACGCCTTCGTGCTGCGCCTGTGCGATATCATCGTCGTCCACGGTATGATGCTCAACAACCAGCGCGTCATCGAGCTCAACGAGATGGGCATGAACGCCTATATGTCCATCTACAGCGGTATGACGGCGACCGGAGGCATCGTCCTGACGCTGGGAGGCTCATCGCCGGAGGGGGAGGACGATTCCAATCCGGCCACCTACTGTCTGCTGCAGACCTACGGCAGGATGCATCTGACGGACCCCACCGTGGCGCTGCGCATTCATCAAAAAACGCCGGACGACATCTGGCGGCTGGCGATCGAGTCCAGTAAAATCTGCGGCGGCATGCCGCAGCTGCAAAATGACGATATTATTATACCGGGGCTAATCAAGTGCGGCTTTACAAAGGAGGATGCCCACGATTACGGCATCGTCGGCTGCGTGGAACCTGGCGGGAACGGCAACGAGTGGTCGGCTTCCGGAAACAACGGCAGCGAATCCGTCTGGAATATGATGGAGGTCGTCCAACTGGTCATCAACGGCGGGGTCAACCCCAGGACGGGGAAGACAGCGCTGCCCTGCAAAAAGCTTTACGAGTACGAGAGCTTCGAGGAGCTGAAGGAGACCTTTGTCAGGGAGATGAAATACTGCCTGGACTGGGCGGTTTCCTATGTGTCCATGTATGAGCTGGCTTACTCCACGTTTTTCCCGTGCGTCTCCGCCTCGGTGATGATGGAGGGCTGCCTGGAGACGGGAAAAGACGCGACCGAGGGCGGAGCGAAATACAACAGAACAGGCCTCACGGCTTGCGGTACCGCAAATGTGGGGGACAGCCTCATGGCCATCAAGAAGCTCTGCTTTGACGACAAGACGGTGCCGCTCCGGGAGCTGTACGACGCGCTGCAGTCAGACTGGAAGGGCTATGAGCAGCAGCGGCAGATCATCATCAACGAGGTACCGCATTACGGCAACGATATCGACGAGGTTGACGAGCTGGCCTCCTGGGCGCTGGGCACCTTCGCGGAGATCATGATGACGGAGCGGGGACCCAGGGGCTTCTACTCCGGCGGGACGTTCACCATGACGGCGCACATCTATTTCGGCGCCATGCTCGGGGCAACGCCTGACGGCAGAAAGGCCGGCGAGCCGATCGCGGATGCCATCTCACCCCGCCAGGGCTTTGACAAAAACGGACCGACCGCCTATCTGCGCAGCGCGGCGAAGCTCCCACACCTGATTCTGAGTAACGGCGACCAGCTCAATATCCGTTTTACGCCGTCCTCGGTGAGCGGGGACGAGGGGGCGATGAAGCTCAGGAAGCTGATCAGCGCCTATTTCCGGCTGGGCGGTATGCAGGTGCAGTTCAACGTCGTGGGGACCGAGGCTCTGCGCGCGGCGCAGAAGGACCCCCTGGAATATAAGGACCTTGTGGTCCGTATCGCCGGCTTTTCCACGTACTTTGTCACGCTGCGCGAAGAGATCCAGAACGACTTCATCACGCGCACCGAGCAGCGCATGTGAGAAACCGCTTCATATTGCCGCTAACGGTGCAGAGGTGATGACGCGTGATTTCATCCCAGGGCAACATCGAGGACCATCATAATGACAAAACCGGATAAGACGCCGAAGGATGCCAGTGCTTTGCTGTCCCTGAAGGATTCGGGGATCAGTTCCGAGCAGACGACGGCGATCATCGCGCCGGCGGAAAACGTCAAGGCCATTGGCAGGGCATCGCGCATTTTTAACGCGTATATGACGCCCAATACGCCCGCAACAGGCTCAATCAGACCGGACGCCTGACCGATGAGAAAGCTTTTCAGCCTCGATGTCCCTTCGCGCCGCAAAGGTATGGATACGCAGGTCCCCTCGGGGAAATTCTGTAGGCCGATGCCGATGGCCAGCATGATGGCGCTGAACAGGGTCGTGCCGTCGATATTGTTGGCGACACATCCGAATGCGACCCCGACCGCCAGTCCTTCGGGGATATTGTGCATTGTTACGGCGGTTGTGAGCAGAACAGAGCGTTTGAGACTGCTCGCTCTTCTCTGTAAAAACTGTGCTTTTGAGAGTAATAAATCCGTGCCGATGATAAAGCTGCCGCCGCACAGAAAGCCGACAGCGGGAGTCAGCCAGGCATTATCACCTGCCTGCGTCAGCAGATCGATGGCAGGTGATAACAGGGACCAAAAGGATGCCGCGATCATCACACCCGCGGCAAAACCCATCATCATATCAAGTATTTTCTGATTAATTGACTTAAACAAAAAGACCAGCGAAGCACCAAGCGCCGTTACACCATATGTAAACAATGTCGCGATAAAGCCCTGCCAAACAGGGGATAGGGATGCAAACCAAGCCATAATAATCTCCAGATGCATTGTTCTCACTTCAATGTATGCCAATCGGAGATGTTTTGCTTTTGTCAGGCAGTTTAAAGAGTACTGTAAATCGCAAGCTTACTCATATATAGTATAAAGATAAAACGCAGAAGGAGCGGCTTGGATGAAATTTTCGGAAATGCCCTATAAAAGACCGGACCTTGAAGGGTCAAAAAGGGTTATTGCAGAACTGACAGAGGCGCTGAAGGCAGCCGGGAGCTTTGAAAATGCAGATGAAGTGTTCCTCGGGATGGAAAAAATGCAGACCGAGCTTTATACCATGGGCACAATCGCCTATATCCGGCACGGAATTGATACCCGCGATACGTATTACGAAGCGGAAAAGGGATTTTTCGACGATGCCGAGCCCGAGCTGGAGGAATACATGCAGGCATGGAAACGCGCTCTGCTGGAGAGTCCGTTCCGCCCGCGTTTTGAGGAGAAATACGGGAAACTCTATTTCACGAACGCCGAGATTGAGCTGAAGACCTTCTCGCCGGGGATTATTCCGGAGCTTCAGCGGGAAAACGCCCTGTGCACCGAATACTCAAAGCTGCTCGCCTCCGCGCAGATCCCTTTTGAAGGGCAGGTTTACACCATAGCCCAGCTTGGCCCGTTCAAGCTGGACCCCGATGATGGGCGCCGTCTGGCCGCGTGGAAGGCCGAGGCGAGGTTTTACAAGGAGAACCAGCTGCGACTGGATGAGATATTCGACGAGCTGGTGCACCTGCGGGACTCAATGGGCAGAAAGCTGGGGTATGACGGGTATACACAGCTGGGTTACCACCGCATGACACGCAACTGCTATTCGAAGAACGACGTGGAAAAATTCCGGGACGCCGTGAGGAAATACCTTGTTCCCGTCGCCGGGGAGATATATCGCCGCCAGGCGGAGCGGCTGGGTAAAGAGTATCCGATGAGCTTTGCCGATAACGCGCTTGATTTCCGTAGCGGCAATCCGAAGCCCTGTGGGAAACCTGAGGAAATATTGGCTCACGGCAGGAAATTCTACCATGAACTGTCGCCGGAAACGGCGGAATTCATCGATATGATGCTGGATAACGAGCTGATGGATGTGCTGTCCCGGACGGGAAAAGCCGGCGGAGGTTACTGCACTGATCTTCTGATGTATAAAGTTCCGTTTATTTTTGCCAACTTCAACGGCACCTCCGACGATGTTGAGACGATTACCCACGAAGCCGGCCACGCCTTTGCCGCGTGGACGGGCCGCGATACGGTGCCAAACGGGAGCATGTCGCCGACATATGAGGCCTGCGAGGTTCACTCCATGTCCATGGAGTTTTTCGCCTGGCCCTGGGCGGAGGGCTTTTTCGGCGGCGACACGCGCAAATTCCTGTATACGCATCTGTCGGGCGCTTTGACCTTTATCCCGTACGGGACGATGGTTGATCATTTTCAGCACATTGTTTATGAAAAACCGGATATGTCTCCCGCCGGGCGGCATGATGTGTGGAAAAAGCTCCTTGGGGACTATATGCCCTGGGTAAGGCAGGACGGCGAGATACCCTTCTACGGCGAGGGGCAGGGGTGGCAGCGTCAGCACCACATTTATGAGAGACCCTTCTATTACATCGATTATTGCCTGGCGCAGACGACGGCGCTCCAGTTCTGGGCGCGCATTATGGAGGACAGAAAGGCCGCTTGGGAAACCTATATGGCATATACCAACCCTGCCGGAACAAAAACCTTTACGCAGCTTCTGGAGGGCGCCGGGCTCTTAAGCCCCTTCGGCGACGAATGCCTCAGCCGGGTCTGCGATGCCGCGATGAAGTGGCTGAAGGCTTATGATCTCAGTGGTTTGGATTAATGCTTACTTGAGTGATTAATATTGACAAAGCCTGACATGCATTATTTAATTGTAGTAAATAATTACTTCAACGTCTGGAATGCGAAATAATGGTAACAAAGAAATATGCCAAGGATTTTACAATCAAATATGAAGAAACCCCCAGTGGGCGGTTGAAGGCTCGTGCTGTTTATACGGGCAGGTATTATGCTTTTTCCGATACCGATGAAAAAGTAGGGAAAACAGCGAAGTTCTTTACTCTGCTTCTGAGCGTTGCGCTGATTGCGTTTCTTGTGCCGCTTTTTATCATATCCACAGCCGCCCGGACGTCTTATGTCATCCTGCCGCACGCCCTCTGCTTCTTCCCGCTGGTGGGAATGTCAGCCGTCACTGTGGACTTGTGGACAGAAAAACCGCCCTTAACACGGGAAAAAAGAGACCATATCTCCCAGCGTGCGCCTATATCCGCGCTGTTGATGGTGCTGTTTTCCGGAGCCGCCACAGCTGGATTCATCACCCGGCTTTTTGTCAGTCCGGAAATGCTCCCGGGCGACCTGGTATTTGCCCTGTGCGAGGCCGCTCTGCTGGCCGCGTCTATCCTGCTTTTTGCCGGCAGGGAGCGGACAGCGACGCGGGAGGCGGGAGAGTATGAGAAAAATGAATAAGAAGAATTCGATTTTAGCTCTGCTTCTTGCCCTGATCATGATGTTTTCACTGGCTGCCTGCAACAAGACGGCACAGTCCGGACCGTCACCGCAGGCGAGTGCTTCGGCCGGACCGTCGCCCAGCGAGGCGCCGGCAGAGGTAAAAACACTTGTCGCCGGGTATTCCAACTTCTCTGAAGAGTTCAGTTCCTTCTTCGCGTCTTCTGCCTGCGATGCGGAGGTCGCCCATATGACGCAGGTATATCTGCTTGAATTTGACCGCGAGGGCAAAATGCTTTTAAACGGCATTGAGGGTGAGACAATTCCCTATAATGGCGTCGACCACTTCTATAATGGCGTCGCCAGCTGTAAAGTCACAAAAAATGCGGACGGTACGGTCATATATGACCTGACGCTCCGCGACGATATCCTCTTTTCCGACGGTACGCCGATGACCGCGGACGACGTCATCTTCAACATGTATGTGTACGCAGATCCCGCCTATGACGGAAGAACTACCTTCTATGCCCTTCCCATTTCCGGCCTTGAAGCGTACCGTGCCGGCATGTCCAGCCTGTGGTCGCTGATTCTGGCGGATATCGCCGCCGGCAACGACCCCTCGGCCAGTCTATATTATACCGCGGAAAATGCGGCCGATTTTAAAAAAGCCTTTAAAACAGCGGGCATCGCTTTCACCCAGGAAATCGTCGATTACTGTATGGCCAACTACCTCGCCGAATACGCCGAAACAGCGACGGGCTTTGCTGCAGACGAAGTCAAGGCCAATCCCGGCCTGCAGGTCGCCATGGGCGAATATCTGTGGGGCTATGCCGACGGGCCCGGCGAAGACGGGCTGTTCCATGACGCCGCGGGTAACGCCTATGATCTCAAGGCCGGCCAGTATCCCACGATTGAGGAATACTGGGGACTGATCCTGGATGCATATGGGTATGACCTGAGCGATGCCGGCATCAATTATGAATCCGCCGCCACCAGCATAACAACATTTATCGGCGATACCCTGCTCGCTTCGTATCCGGAGCTGGCCGCTTACGTCCAGACAGGCGATACGGCCCCGAATATTTCTGGTATTGAGAAAACGGGCGATTACGCCGTCCGCGTCACGATGGATTCATATGACGCGCAAGCCCTTTATCAGTTCAATATTGATGTGGCGCCCCTGCATTATTACGGCGATAAAGCCCTTTATGATTATAAAAAAAACATGTTCGGCTTTAAAAAGGGCGACCTGAGCAGTGTGAAATCCGTTACAACAACGCCGATGGGCGCCGGCCCCTACAAGTTTGTTTCCTTTGAAAACGGCATTGTGTCCTTCGAGGCCAACGCGCTGTATTACAAAGGCACCCCGAAGACCAATTTCATTCTGTTCCAGGAGGCGTCCGACGATGACAAGCTGACAGGCGTCGCCACCGGCACTCTTGATATATCCGATCCGTCCATCAGCGATGCCGTTGTCGCCTCCATTAAGGCTTACAACGGTGGCGGGATGGCCGGCAATGCCATCACGACCGTCTTCGTTGACAATCTGGGTTACGGCTATATCGGTATGCAGGCCGACGTCATGAAGGTCGGCAGCGACAGCGGTTCCGAAGCGTCTAAGAATCTGCGCAAGGCCTTTGCCACCATGTTTGCCGTGTACCGCGATTCCGTTATCGACTCCTACTACGGCGAGCGTGCCGCCGTTATCCAGTACCCGATTTCCAACACCTCCTGGGCCGCGCCCAAGCCGGCCGATGACGGGTATGCTATCGCGTATTCCACCGACGTGGCCGGCAACCCCATCTTTACCGATAACATGACAAATGACGAAAAATTTGCCGCCGCGCTCGAGGCTGCCGTCGGCTTCCTCAAGGCCGCGGGCTATACCTGGGATGACGCCGCGGGTAAATTTACAGCCGCTCCGGACGGCGCGGAACTGGCGTATGAGTTTATGATCCCTGCCGGCGGGACGGGCGACCATCCGGCGTTCGGCATTATCACTGCCGTCTCAGCCGCTTTTAAAGACATCGGTATCGATCTGCAGGTCAACGACCTGAGCAACAGCTCGGCCCTGTGGTATGCGCTTGATGCCGGCACCTGCGCCATGTGGACCGCCGCCTGGCCGGCGACGCCCGACCCCGATATGTACCGGGTCTACCACTCTGAGAACGCCGTTGGCCACGGCGGCGCCGATTCCAACTACTACGGCATTAATGACAAGGCTCTCGATGAGCTGATTGCCGCAGCGCGTACCAGTGCCGATCAGAGCTACCGAAAGGTCGCCTACAAGCAGTGCCTGGATATCATCCTTGACTGGGCGGTCGAAATTCCGACATATCAGCGGCAGAATGTCATTATCTTCTCCACCGAGCGCGTCAACCTGAATACCGTGACGCCGGACATCACCGCCTACTGGAAATGGCTCAATGACCTGGAAAAGATTGAAGCGAACTAAAACACCTTCAGCGTAAGCCAAGCTATTTTCGCGCCTGCCGTTTCAGCAAGGCCGGATTTACTGGCAGACAAGCTCGACAGAAAAGAAAAAAGGGCTTACCGCGACGCGTGTCAAAACGTTCTGCGACAAGCCCCTTCTGAGTGTATCCGGCAAAGACAGCTGCTTTATTGTCTCAATGGCTGTGCTCGGCAGCCATGGCGTCGGCCTTTGTTCTGTGAACGGTACCGCGGGGGTGCTGGGGCGGCGCGTAAATTGAATAGAGCCTTAGCGGTATGTTACCTGTGTTGATGAGGTTGTGCCATGTTCCGGCAGGGATGATGACCACGTCATCTTCGGCAACGTTTGCCTGCAGATTCATGTTTTCGCGGG
>JAAYBH010000380.1 GCA_012718935.1 Clostridiales bacterium | reverse complement strand
GCGCACCACGATCCATATCTGTCCGTATGGACTTTGGACACTTCAAGGCCGGCTAATTACAAATATATTGACTCCATAAAAAATGCCGACACGGAGCGGCGTGTCAGCGATTATATGCGGAGTCATCTGACCTTTACGGCGTTTCCCGTTCCGGAAAAAGGCCAGCGTCTGCGGCTGGAAGAAGCAATCATTTCAACCCTGAACCATACGAGCGATTTTGGGCCGGGAGAAAAATGGCCGGGCAAATACAGCCCTGAAATAGAGATCCGCACAAGCGGCTTATGGCTGAAGCAGGGGCTGGATGCGGAAGGCTTGACGGAATCCGAAATGGTGTTCCTCCAAAGGCTCTGCGGTTTAACCGTGACAGCGGAAGAACACGAACAGCCGAACATTCCGGTTCGGAAAAATCAACCATCGCTCGGGAAATATGAACCGCTCTACCGTTATCTCTGTTTGCAATCAAGCGATACCGTTACACTTTCCTTCTCTGAGCTGGAAAAAATCCTTGGATTTGCGCTACCGAAAAGTGCCGGCACCTATACGATGTGGTGGAGCCCCGGCGGTTCGCATACGCAGTGCCAATCATGGGTGCAAGCGGGGTACAAAGCGGTGAACATCCAACAGGGAATCTGGGCCAAGCAGATGACCTTCAAAAAGGCCTAAACCAGTATTTTCATATAGGGAACACAGTCTATGATGTGCCAATTTTAACGAAATCATGCTTAGGCATTTTATGCCTTTCACCGTAAGCATTGATAGAAGATGATACAATATAAAACAAGCGGGCAGCCAATACCAATTGGCTGCCCGTTCAGTTATTCTGTATCACCTTCAAGTTTATGCTTCAAATCAAGAATTTTTCGGATCATATTCTTATAATCATGACGCATCTCGTACAAAACCGCAGACGCGACACTCTCTTTGCTTTCTCCCGTCGCTGCAGCCCAGGTTTCTACAAACCATGTCAACAGTTCGACTTGCTCAGAATCATCAAGATTATCGTATTCATCGTCGCTTTCAAAAGGGATCGGATTCTCTTCCTTGTACTGCTCCAAAAGCGCGGTGAGGTCTGGCCTGCTGCGCAGAATCGATTCGAAAATCTCACCCTTGTCGGCAATCTCTTCAAAATAAAAGATGAAGATGTGTATCCGGAGTCTCCCATCATCGTTCGTCTGAAAAGTAATGGAATGGGATCTGTCGGCAAATTCTTTCAGGAGGTTCAGATCGTCACGATCACAAAATTCGGCAAATGGGAGAAGCAGGTCAATGGTGGCTTCCCATTTTTCGTAGTTCACAACACCGCGCACCTTTCCGCTCCATCGCTGCGCAAGCTCATCTGACCGTTGAAGTAAGTATTCGTAGTTTTCTTTATCGGCGGGAACGACTATCTTGGGAATCGCCTGCATCGCATCAGCATACGCCGCGATGAACCCACCATCAGTGGCAATCTCAAATATTGTGGATGCGGTATCATTCCCATCATGCCGACGATGTTCTTCCTCATAGTTACGCTCGTATATGATATTTTCCATTTTCCCTCCACTCATCACGTGGTGTGATTACGCCAAGAACAGGCTGCGGTTCTGCTCCAGAATCTCAGATACGGTGCTCCAGACTCGCACATTATAACCATCATCGATGAAGACCTTACCATGGCTTTTCCCTTTGTCTGTTTTCATCGAAGCAAAATTACCTCTGAAATCCCTCACATATACATCGGGGTGATCAGCTTGGCTCTGGCAACGGGCTTCAAGCTCGGGACGAGTAACCAATCCGCGTTCACCTAAGAGCTGGTAGTAAGCGCGAATGATCTTATAATTGTTTTGTTCCGGGCTAAGTGCCCACTTTGGAATGCGATCAATTGCCTTTCCCTCGTTGCTATTTGCACTCAACTGCTGGTC
>JAAYBH010000379.1 GCA_012718935.1 Clostridiales bacterium | reverse complement strand
TACGTCGCCCTTCCCCGTTCTCCGCCTCCTGTTCATCCCTGTAGCTCTTGTATTTGGATAAAAATATGGAGGGGTCGGCCAGCCGGAAGCGGTAGATCGACTGCTTGACGTCGCCAACCATGAAGATATTCCGGCCGTTTCTGGAGACGGCGTTGAAGATGACCTCCTGCACGCCGCTGCTGTCCTGGTATTCATCTATCATAATCTCCCTGAAGCGGCTTGCTGCCGATCGGGCCAGCGGCGTGGGATTGCCTGTCTTCCTGTCGGTCACAAGGCGCGCCGTCATATGCTCCAGGTCGGAAAAATCCACGATGCCGCGCTTTCTCTTGGCAAGTCCGTAGGCTTCGTCAAAATCCAATACAAGCCGCAGCAACTCCGTCACGGCAGGCCGGACGGCTTCCATGTCCGCCAGCAGCTCCGCCGACGAGCATTCAAAGACGGCGGCGACCTTTTTCATAGCCTCACGGCATTTCGTCCTTTTTTCCTTGAGATCCTCGAAGCCTCTGACGTTTTTTGCTCTCGGAAACTGAGCGGCGGCATTAGCTCCGGCATCGTCCCAGCTGTTTCCAAGGGCACGGATGAAGCAGTCGAGACTGTCGATTGTCGCGGCAATACTGCCGCCGTAAGCCTTCTCGAATTCCGGATAGCAAATGCACTCCGACAGCAGCTTCTCCATGGCGCTGCGCCAGTAGACCGCTTTCCGGCGCGCATTCTCCATCAGATACCGGCCCCAGACCGTTTCGGACGCGTCGCCTGCCGTATGCTCAAGAGCTTCCAGCTGACTCTCCACCCAGCGGGCGGGATCGGCGTGACTCAGCAGTTTCGCGTGGGTGTCGAGCACAATTTCCAGCAGCTTTCTGTCGTCCCGGCCTGCAGACATGGCATCCACTAGCAGCTTGAAGCCCGGCGCTTCGTCAATCGTCTCATAGCGCGCTTCAATAAGGTCTTCAAGCACGGTTTGCCGGATGATGCCGCTCTCATTGTCGTCGGTAACACGGAAATCCGGCGGCAAATTCGCGAGATAGGCGTTCTCCCGGAGGATATCGGTGCAGAAGCCGTGGATTGTACCGATCTGCGCTTCCAGGCAGAGCGCGGCCTGCCGCCTGAGATGCCGGTTGTCGGGCTCCTCTGTCAGACGCTCCGATATTTCATCGAGTATTTTTGCCCGCAGCTCGTTGGCTGCGGCCCGCGTATAAGTAATAATCAAAAATTCCGTGATATCACACGGGTCGCTGCGGTCCGTGACGTACCCGAGCAGACGCTCGACTAAAACCTTTGTCTTACCGGAGCCGGCGGCGGCGGAAACAAGGATCGCCCCATCGCCGCGAAGCCGAGCGGCGCGTTCCTGAGCGGGTGTCAGACGAAGCGTTTTGTCGCTCATGCTTCAGCCTCCTTTCCAATCAGTGCCCAGGTCTCGTCGGTATCCAGCTTTTTCAGGTAGCGCCGGCTGTCCCCGTCCTTTTCGCTGAAGCGGCAGACGGCTTTGTAATCACAGAAAAGGCAGGCGTTGTCGTTCTCGTTTTTGAAATACGGTTCGGCGTCGATGCTGCCCTTCCGGATACCGCCGGAGATCTGCAGGAGCATTTTGTCGATATGCGAGGACAGCCTGCCCAGCTGTTCAAGCCCGGCCAGGCTGTCGCCGGTGAAGCAGCCCTCCTTTGAGAGCTTCACCGGCAGATATTTCTTGCCCCCGCCGTGCTCCATCGCTTCAATAACGCTCTCCTCACAGAGTATGAGGCCGCTGCGCCGCATCCTCTTCAGGCGGAGCGCGTCGATTTCAGCCTTCTCGGCGTTTCTGGAGGCCGGAATGATCTCGTCCCTGGCCGGGGCATATAAAACGGCGGCGGGTATAATGTCCCTTTCATAGCGCCCCGAACCGTTTTTATGAAGGGCAAAGAGATAAATGAGCATCTGCATGTTCATGCCGTACCACACATCCGACAGCCTGAACGCCTTTTTGCCCGTCTTGTAATCCACAACGCGCAGGTAGAGCTTCCCGTCGCGCTCCCAGCCGTCAACCCTGTCAACAAACCCTTTGACCTTCAGCCTTGCCCCCTTGTCCGCAATGAGGTGCGGCGGAATATCCCCCGTGTCCGAAAACTCAAGCTCAAAGTCCAGCGGCACAAAATCCGAATTTTTCAGTTCGCTGACCATATCGAGCACGACAAACGACGCGTCCCCCACAAGCCGGTTGAAAAGATACCGGAACCGGCTTGTCTTGTCCTTGAACCGGTGGAGCACATCCCTGACGTATATGGCCACGTACTTTTCTGTCAGAGCGCGGCACTGCTCCTCGCTCACACCGCCGAATCCGCCGCCGTTTTTAATATCCCGGGTGACGTTTTCAAGGATATAATGCATGAAGGTGCCGGCTGTCGGCGCGTCGAAGCCGGCGGGCTTTCTGGGCTTCGCGTTCAGGCCGTACTGGAGGAAGTAGAGGTACCGGCAGGCATAAAACTTATCCACGCGGGACGCCGACATTGTCAGCTCCCGGCCGTACAGCTGAGCCGCCGCCTCGCCGGACAGGCGCCCCCGCGACAAGTCGGCGGCCCCGGCGGCGCTTTGCAGCCGTTCCGCCGTCTCTCTGCTATGACTGATATATTCATAAGCCGCGGCGGCCGTCAGGCTGTCCGGCTTGCTTTTCGCGGAGGCGGCAAGCTCGAAGCAGGGCTCCGGTGCGCTCAGCCTGAAAGCATAATCGTCCACAGGCTGCTCCGTCAGCGAAAACATCGTTTTCAGCCTTTTAACGACAAAGGACGGGCGCCTGTCGCCGCCGCCGATGCCGGTCCGCGGGTACGAGAGGATCAGCTTGTCCGTTGGGAGCGACAGGGATAAATAAACCGAATTCATCTCCCGGTAGAGCCGCTCCTCCGCCGTGCCGGACAGCTTGACACCCAGCTGCTGCAGCGCCATGCGTTCGCCTGCCGACAGAAGCCCCCCGGCGGCGCCCGTTTTAGGCAGCGCGTCGTCGGTCGCTCCGATCACAATGAGGTGCTTTAGATTCCGTCGCCGCTGGCGCGACAGGTCGCCAAGCCCCACCCTGTCCAGAGACACCGGAATGGAGGCAATCGAATATTGTGAGATCAGAAGCTTCCACAGCCGCTGGAAGTCCGCGTTGCTCCCCTGCTGGTCCCCCAGAATGTCATGAAACTGGTCAAGAGCTCTGACGATGATCTCCCACAGCTGCCTGTATTCGTCACCGCGCTGGATATCGCCGGCCTTTACAAAGGCGACCGCCTTCTCACTGATGCGCTTCGGCAGGCCGATATCCACGAGAAACTCATAGAGCGCCTTCAGCTTCCCGCCAAAGGAGCCGGCTCGGCGCAGCTTTTTTTGCAACGCGGCAACAGGCCCGACGACAGAGCGCCGGAGCGCATTGATCGTCCGTAGCTTCTCCTCGTTATCGCCCCCGAAATCGCGTTCGTAACCCGACGGCGGTAATATCCAGTCTTCCTCACGGGTCCAGATACGGCCTCGCAGCTTCCACTGCAGCACGTAGTTTTCAAGTATGTCACAGTCCGACGGTTCGATGCCGGTCATCCCTGTTTTCAGATAACGGAAAGCAGAGGCGTGGTCCCAGCCGTTTATGATAATATCAAAGACGTATTCGATCAGCGCAGCGGGCGGCTTTTGATTGATGCCGCTTTTCCTGTTGACATACACCGGAATGCCGTATTTTTCAAAAATATTCTCAACCAGCGGCCCATAAGCGTCAAAGTCACAGACGGCCACGGCGATATCCCGCCATCTGCAGCCCGAGCGGACGAGCTCCAGCACCTTTGACGCGGCATATTCGCATTCCGTGCCGGGCGTGGGCGCCCTGTGAAGCTCAACGGCGCGGCAAGCGCCCTCATAACGGGCGTTGTCATATTGAAACAGGTTTTTTTCAAGGTATATGAGCTCCGGCGCTTTGCCGCTGCCGTCCGTGTTCCTCCCGACAAGCTCACACCGGACACCGTTTTCCGACGCCGTCCGAAGGAGGTGAAGGGCTGTTTTTCGTGACGCTTCGAAGATTTCCCCGCCGTCGTCCGCTCCGCCGAAGGCGACACTGTCGCAGGTCAGGCAGACCGTCAGATTGGCATTCATACGGAGGAGTTCCTCCAGAACCTGCATTTCCTGGGCCGTGAAGTCCGTGAATCCGTCGAAATAAATGTGGCCGGAATCAAATATCGAACAGTTACCCATGACCCTCACGAGGCGGTTGAGCCTGTCGTCGGGATTGGATGCTTCGTCGTCAAAATAACCGTCGTACGCAGCGGTGATGAGCGACAAATCCCGGAGCTTTTCTCTCAGCGGGCCGCCTGAGGACGCGGCGGCAAATTCCAGGGTGTCGGGCGATATGCAGGCGCTTTTGAATTCCTTTGAAATCGCCACAAGCTCTTCGAGGAAATCCGCTTTCTGATCTGCTTTTCCGTAAACGTGCAGCTTGTCCGCCACCGCCCCGACGGCTCTGTCCATCAGAAGCAGACGGCCGCCTTCGTCCAGGAGCTTCACGGCCGCACCGCCCGTCTCCGCAAACACCCTGCTGCAGAGGCGCGAAAAGCTCAGTACCTCGCCGTGCAGGCTCAGCCTGTCGCCGCATATTTTCAGCAGCTGGCGCTCCGCGTCGTGGGAATACTGCTCAGGAACGATATAGAGCAGGCGGGTCATTCCCCGGTCGATCCTGTCATTGAAATCGTGCATGACAGACGTTGTTTTACCCGAACCGGCGCGGCCAAGCACAAGTGTCAGCATGACTGTTACCTCATTATTCTTTGTTATTCCCCATTATATCAGAGATTCTGATATTTTTCTTTACAATTTGTAACGCAATTGAGAATTTTGCACGTAGCTTTTACGTTATACTATAGTGTGAATTAAAATACTTTATTCAGCAGGTCGGGAGCAGTTATGAATCATCGAATGAGGCGGTTTTTATCGGCCGCCGTTATTTTTGCCCTTATTACGAGCGTCGCCGGCTGCGGCATTACATTACAATACGCTGACGGCGGTCCGGCATCTCCCCCGACAAGCCCCGAGGAGACGGCCTCCCCATCGCCTTCGGCGGTTGTTTCCGAGTCACCGTCGCCATCGCCATCGCCGTCGCCGTCGGAACCGCCTTTGAAACTTGTTCCATTTGACGGCATCGTGGAGCATATCTTCTTCCATCCTGTGGTGGCCTATCCCGAGCTTGCCTTCGACGGGGACAGCAAGGCTGAGGGAATCGACAAGAACATGGTCACCGCCAGCGAATACAGCAAGATGCTGCAGAGCCTCTATGACAAGGGTTATATCCTAGTCGACATGAACGATGTCTGGTCGGAATATACGGATGACGCGGGCGTTCTCCGCATGAAAAAAGAGACGCTGATGCTCCCCGAGGGGAAAAAACCGCTCATCATCTCCTATGACGACGTCAACTATTACAATTATATGTTCACTAACGGCTTTACCCACAAGCTCGTCATCAGGGATGGTGAAATCTGGAGCTACGGACTCGACCCCGACGGTAAAACCGTCTATTCCCAGGAGCTTGACGCCATTACAATTCTTGATCAATTCGTCAAGGAGCACCCCGACTTTTCGCTGAACGGCGCCAAGGGCTGCCTCTGCCTTACCGGCTATGAGGGTATTCTCGGGTATCGCACGATGACGGACACCCATGGTATGACAGCCGAAATGGAAGCCAGGCGTCAGGCGGAGATCGAGGCCGTCAAGCCGATTGTCGCAAAGCTGAAGGAGACCGGCTGGTACTTTGGTTCCCATTCCTGGGGGCACATCAGCTTGTCAAATTCGGAATTTTCAACAGCGAAAGCCGATACCGAGCGCTGGCTGAAGGAGGTCGGCACGCTGGTGGGCCCGACGGCGCTGTATTTCTATCCCTTCGGCGCGCGGCCGGACGGCGGCGACGTCCGGAATACGGGTCCGATCTTTAAGTATCTGCAGGAAAAGGGCTTCCGCGTTTTTGCCTCCGTCGGCATGGAGTCCTATTCAAAGATTAAAACAGATATCAGCGCCGTGATCTGCGACAGGATGCACCCCGACGGTTCGACGCTCCGGACACAGCGGGACAGATACCTGAAATTCTACGACGCGAAGCTCGTCTTCGACGAAGCCCGCCCCGATTACGGCGTCAATTGGGATTGATGTGAACACGGGCAGCCCCTCGGCTGCCCGTGTTTTTTCTCTTACAAACCATCTGGAAAGCTAGTAAACGCTTTGGGTTCGTCGAGCTCGATGGGGCCCTCCCCCGCCCGAATGGATTTCAGGAGCCAAGCCATGTTGGCGCCCAGGGCGCGCATTGTCTGAAGGCCCTCCAAATCCTTTTTGACATCACTTGGCTCAAAGCCGTGAACGGAATTCCAGTATTGGGAGGATACGACGGGCATCTGGGATATGGTGAAGTATTTATTGAGCCTGTCGAAGGCCGCGCTGGCGCCGCCCCGGCGGCAGCTGACAACGGCGGCGCCGGGCTTATACCGGAGCCGGCTTCCCGCCGAAAAGAAAAGTCGGTCCAGCAGGGCGCACAGCGAGCCGTTGGCGCCGGCAAAATAGACAGGTGTGCCGATCACAAGGCCGTCGGCTTCAATACAGCGGTCAAGCAGCGCGTTGTAAGCCTCGTCATTCAGCACACAGCGCCCCAGCTCAAAGCATTTGTTGCAGGCCGTGCAGCCATAGACGGGCTTTGCACCGATATGGAACAGTTCCGTTTCGATGCCATTTTTTTCGAGCGCCCCCGC
>JAAYBH010000378.1 GCA_012718935.1 Clostridiales bacterium | reverse complement strand
TATCACATATTGATTGAAGTATCTGCATGGGGGCGACGCTGCCCAAGCCAAAAACCAAAAGCAATGCCCCGCATCGTGGTTATATAACGCACTGCGGGGCGATCTTCATATTGTCACCTTTTGATATTCATTTGACAGATTCGCCGAGCATTTTTCAGAGCAGATCGTTGCCGCCTTGAGCAGCTTGTATCGTGGCGACCATCAGCAAATCAACGTCTATATCTGAAAAAAGTATGTTTGCCGGTTACAATACCTTCAGCAGCTCCTGCAATAAGCCCAGCGCTTTTTCGTCGGCTGCTTTGCACGCATCGATCAGGCGGCCGATCTGAACGCGTACTTCACGCGTTGCAAGCGCCCGCATCTGCTTTTCGCCGCGCTCCCAGCCGCCCAATGTTTCGTACATTCGATGCGCGCCTGTTGCCGAGGCGGCGAACTGTTCCGCTATTTGCCCCAATAACGGCTGTGCCGGGTTTTCGTCGGCCAGCTTCTTAAAGTACAGATAGGCGTTTTTACGCCCGTCGGAAAGGCAGTCCATAGCGTCCCCCTGACACATGAGCCGTTCCACCAGAAGGGCGCCTGCCATGTCTTTGCCGAACTGGCTTTCGTCCAGCAGTGCTTTTTTCCATGCGTCGTAAGCGAGACCGGCTTTGACGAAGACGCCGTGCCGACGCGGCGTCATGACCTCAATGGCGTTCTGTGCGACGGTTTTTACCGTATACCGCTCCCCTGTTACTTCACCATATGACATGACCGCTTTGGTGTCTTTATTTTCCCACCACTCGTCTGTTATGTAATAACCCGTTTCGTCAAAGCGGACATTTCCCGCAAACTCCGGGTAATCCTGGAAGACATTCCACCCCAGCAGGGTAGTGCCGTCATCACGGTAACCCGTGACGAGCCCTGTCTCCGGCGGGCCGATAACGCCCCGGGCGATCACCGGGATGCCGTTGTCGAGCTGTGCTTTGATGAAATCCACGAAGTCAGACTTCCTGGTTTTTGACGACCTGCCGATCAGATTGTATGCGCATCCCAGGGATTCCAGGGCACATTGATAGACCTTCGAGGGGTCGTCGAAAGTGAAAACGACGTCCACATTGCCGCCGTCCCAGCAGGTTTCGTTCCAGGCGAGGCGGAACGCCGCGCCGCAGTATACAATAGCCTCCGCATAGTCGAGTTCAATACCCATAAAGTTGGCAGCCGCCTTCATGCATATGGGCAGCGGCGTACAGCCGCCGAACGCGCCGTAATGAACCTTCGGCACGCCATACAGCACAACGCTTCCGTCGGATACGTTCTTTTGCCCGGTATCATTATTCATATAATCAATCCTTTTCGTCGTGTTTTGATACGCCTCATTTTTTCCCTGCGTAACCGAAACGCCGTAAACCCCCGCGCACAGCCTGATATGTCCGACAGGCCGCCTCTGCCTGCGAAATTCACTGGGGGTGACGCCGGTTATGCGCCGGAACGCTCTTGTGAAGGAATCCGGGTTTGAAAAGCCGTATTTCGCGGCAAGGTCAAGGAGCTTCTGTTTGCTATGGATGATTTCAAAAGCCGCATTAGATATCCTTCGGCTTAAGATATAACCGGACAAGGATTTCCCTGTCAGCCTTGAGAACACCGCCCGGACATGCGGCAAGGAAAACCCGGCCGCTTGTGCAAG
>JAAYBH010000377.1 GCA_012718935.1 Clostridiales bacterium | reverse complement strand
GAATACCATAAGTACGCTTCCTCCAGCGTTTCACAGGGGCTCTGCGCCACCAACTCGCGAACCGTGCCCCGCGTGACCGTCCGGCCTCTTCTCAGAATCAGTATTTGATCGCACAGCGCCTCGACCTCGTCCATGTGATGGGATGTCAGCAGCACCGTCAGGCCGCCCGCTTTCAGCTTCTCCAGATACTTCCACACATCCCGCCGCGCCTTTGAGTCCAACCCCGTTGTCAGCTCATCCAGAAACACGATCTCCGGCTTCGGGATCAGCGCCAGCAGCACGGACAGGCGCTGCCGCTCGCCGCCGGACAGCTCCGATACCGTCCTTTTTTCCAGCCCTGTCAGCCCAAAGGTGCTTAGAAGCTCCCGCCAGTCCGCCGGGTCCCGGTACAGCGCCTGCGTCATCCCGCACATTTCCGACACCCGGATTTTGTCGTGATACCCCGTCTCCTGAAACTGGACGCCGACCCTTTCAAACAGCCGCTTCCTGTCGGACGCAGGGTCCAAACCCAGCAGCAATACCGTTCCGGCGTCCGGCCTTTTTATGCCCAGCATGCACTCGATGCCCGTGGTTTTACCCGCCCCGTTGTGCCCCAAGAGTCCGAAGATCTCCCCCTTTTCCACCTCCAGCTCCAGCCCCTCCAGCGCCGATACGCTGCCGTAGGATTTTGTCAGCCCTTTAACGATCAAGGGTTTTGTCATAACGCTCCTCCTTCACAATTTCACATAGGGAGTTTACCAGCTGCCCGGGGTGAAATCTTGACCCGGCTTGCGAAAAATGCGGTTCCGCCGGCTGGCGCACTCTCAACAAAACGATACGCCATATATTGAACCTTCGTTCAATATATGGCGTATCCATGTAATTTCAGCGCTTACAGGCCTTTTGCTTTGTCAATAATAAAATCCCGGAGCCAGGGGCCGATCTCCCCGTCCGTGAGAGCGAAATCGATGGTGGCCTCCAGGAAACCCTTCAGGTTACCGGTGTCGTAGCGGCGGCCTTCGAAATCGACAGCCACCATAGGCGACTGCTTGCAGAGCGTCCTCAGTCCGTCGGTCAGCTGGATCTCCCCTCCGTAACCGGGCGGCGTATGTTCCAGAATATCGAAAATCCCGCTGGTCAGAACATAACGGCCGAGAATGGCATAGTTTGAGAACTTTTCCTCAGGGGTGGGCTTTTCGTTCATGTCGGACACGCGGAAAATACGGTCTTCGTGCGGCAGGGGCTGGATTTTAAGAGAGGAGTATCTGGAGATTGCCTCATCGGCCACAAGCTGTGTCCCGACGGCGCAGGCGCCGTACTTCTCAGCGGCGTCTACCAGCTGTTTCGTCACAGGTTTATTCGCCATCATGATGTCGTCGCCCAGCAGCACGGCGAAGGGCTCGTCCCCGACAAAGCGCTTGGCGCGCCAGATGGCGTGGCCCAAGCCCTTTGTCTCCTTCTGGCGGACGTAAAAGATGTTCGCCAGGTCCGCCGACATGCGCACGGCCTCGGCTTCTTTAAATTTGCCGTTTTTTAAAAGCCGCTCCTCCAACTCGGGATGATAGTCGAAATAGTCGTCCATAGCGGATTTTGCTCTGTTTGTTACAACTAGAATATCCTCGATGCCTGACGCCACGGCCTCCTCGATTATGTACTGGATGACCGGCTTGTCCACCATGGGCAGCATTTCCTTTGGTATTGTTTTCGTCGCGGGCAGCATGCGCGTGCCGAGACCGGCAGCCGGGATGACGGCTTTTCTGACTTTCATGGGCTATGCCTCCTGAATGTATACTTTATCGCTGCGCATAGAGCGAGGTGATCGCTTTGAAAAACCCCGTTTTGGGGAGTAAAATCATCGCCGGTAACCCCAGCACATATAATACGGCGAGTTCCCCGAGCCCGACCTGCAAACCGACGATTGCGTACGTCGGCCAGAAGGCTTCCGCGCCTGGAATTACGGTGATGCCATAGGCAATGACGGCGCCGACAATGACGCCGTTGAATAAGACAGGCGGAAAGCACGCCAACGCCTTAACCGGAACGCTGACCCGGCTGACGCGCCCGAGCTTCATTGTACACAGCCCCGCGAGGAGTGTGGCAAGCGAGCCGAAAACAACGTCCAGAACACCATACGCGCTGATGAGGTTTGAGATGATGCACCCAACGAATAGCCCCCAAACGGAAAAGGGGAAGAAAAAGGGCAGAATGCAAAGCACCTCGGAGATTCGAAACTGCACCGGCCCGAAGCTCCAGGGGTTGACCATCGTCAGGGCCGCGTAGACGGCGCCGACGACGGCGGCAAAGGCGATTTTTCTTATTGGCATATTTTCCCTCAAACTGCTTCGAGATTTCACACTCCGATATTATATCAGTTTGCCGGCCAAATACAACAAACACTTTGTCAGTTTCAACGCCTGCTTCTCCTCGTTAATCCCCGCGGCCAGACATGCGCGAATACCGGCAGCCGCAGTAATCCTGCCGGTACAGGCCGAATTGCTTTGAGAGCTCGATGGACCGCTTGTAGCCGTTTCGCTTCTTAAAGTCGGCGTACAGGTATTTGACGCTGTATTTCTCCTCAAGTTCCCTGCCGATATTATTCAGCGCTTCGGCGTCCTT
>JAAYBH010000376.1 GCA_012718935.1 Clostridiales bacterium | reverse complement strand
TTTCGACGCCCTTCTGCTTTGCTTTTGGGTGATAAAACTGGGAGTGCCTCAAATCTGTTTTGAGACACTCCCGTGTTCTGGCATGGGTGCTATCTCTTGTTAAAACTTCGTCGCTTTTACCCCCGGCAGACGAAAATTAACAACAACTGGGCTCGCTGCCCGTCAGCATCCCGATCAGGATGGCGGCTGCGCATCCTACGCCTTGCTTAACTTCAATTGCTCCAAAGGGACAGTTCTTGGCGCAGGCGCCGCATTCCATGCAGAGGTCCCGGTCTGTGATACTGACTTTACCGTCTGATTCCTCAAAGACCCTGTGGGGGCAGACGGTCACGCACATACCGCAGTTCGTGCATTTCTCCTTGTTGTGCTGTAATGTCACGACTTTCTTTAAATACTTCATATCGTTCACTCCTATCGGCCGAAGGCAAGCATGAAATCATTAACCAGAAGCAGGACGATTCCGATTGTCGCGGAGATAATCATAACCGGAAGCGCTGCTTTCATCTCCTTATCCACTCCGGACAATGAGGTGAAGGTGGAACAGCCGGTAAAGTTTAATGAGAGGAAGGCGGAAAGCGACGGTAGGGTCAGGATGTAAGCTATGGCTTTCAGCCATCCGTATTCCGGTATCGCCGGAAACCCGTTAATGAAATTTACTCCCACAGCCCAAAGCAGGCCGAGAAGAAACCCCTTGAAGGAAAATGCCCGCCCGGGAATCCATGGCAGCAGTGCGGGAGTGAGAACTGTGCCCGTAATAATTGCGCCCAGCAATGCGTAGAGGTCAACCAGACCATAATCGCCCAGGCCGATGGCATTGAGGATGAACATCACGCCAAAGACAATGATAATCGGCTTAATGGCGGCGACTAGCTCCGCAGGCGTGAGAACCAATCTGTCCCAGAACGTAAATCCCATCGTCCGCATTTCGCTCGTAGCCTTCATACCGGCTGCCAGGAATTCCTTAATATCCGACGCCCTGACAGGGCCATAAACCACACGAAAACCGGACTGTTTTTTTACCTCGTGCGCGGCGACGCCCGTTGCGCCCAACTGCGGCAATATGATCGTTCGATGCGAGACAACCTCCGATAACCTGACATCCTGCAGCCTGTGAACAAGCTCCTCTGTACCGAAGGTGCCTTTTCCTGCCGCGCACCAGACATTGATTCCATCGGTATCCAAGACGACAATCCAAGCATCCAATCCGCCCAGTTCCATGCGAAGCCTGTCGAAGGTCATCTTGTAATTGGCGGTCACGAGAACCGGCGACTGGGTGTCGGGATTACCGACACAATATAAACCGGGATCAACCGCATAATCCATTCTGCCAATAGACCAGCGGCATTTCCACGAGCCGAGGATATCGGAGAAAGACAACTGAGCCGGCACCTGCGGGACATCGCCGATAGGAGTATGGATATATCCGGTAATCCATTTTTCCTGTTTGGGTGTTTGGCCGCCGCAGCTGCACGACGGTTGCCCGGACTCGGCCTCCGGCTCGGTATTACAGCAGCTTTGGCTTTTTATAACGGGCCGCAGCTTTACTTTTTCTACGGCGCCTGATTCACCGCCACAGCAGCTTGCGGCTTTTTTCTTCCGTGAAGATGATCCTGAGCAGCATGATTGATTAGCCATCTGAACACTCCTTGTCGAAATATGAACTACTTCAATTGGTTATTTTATAACTGTCCGCTAAAATGCTTGCCGAGAGCTTCAGCAATCTGGCTGCGGCAGGAATTATGGACGCAGATAAATGCGACACCACTTTCAAAAATGGACAGTCATATCAACAAAACTTGATGTATTCCGCAAATTTAAAGCCATCGTTTTGATGGCTTTTATTCTTCGCAACAAATATAATCATCGGTAACTGTGTTTGGCGTTGTCAGTTCCTTAAGAAGAGCGACGGCATAAGCGCTGCCTTTTTCACTGATTTTATAGTGTGTCCATTTGCCTTCCTGCCGACTTTCCACGATGCCCGACTCGACCAAAATTTTCATATGGTACGAAAGCCCCGACTGTCCCAGATCCAACTGCTCCAGCAATACACAAGCGCATTTTTCACCGTCGCGCAATTGTTCAAGTATCCGCAGCCGCTTTTCGTCGCAAAATGCCTTAAACACTTTTGCGTGTGCTTCATAAGTCGTATCCAAATTAACACCTCATATCAAAATTATTTGATATAATAACAGTATATGCACTAAATCGAAATGTGTCAATACGAGAATGTAGAAAAAATACCTATATTTTGCCCACAGACGCAACAAGAGCCACAGCTTGCGTATCCCTTAAAGTGTCTTACGCACCGCGTCCGCTGTGAGCTTACCTGTCAATACTGATACGGGCAAACCGGACGGACTGAACGTCCATTGG
>JAAYBH010000375.1 GCA_012718935.1 Clostridiales bacterium | reverse complement strand
CCCAGTCCGGTATCAACCTTGATCTGTATCTCAGCGACGGTTTTCCGGGCTTCCGCAAGGCCGTTGACCGCGACGGCGGCGTCATACGAGCCTACCGTGCAGATCACGTTCTGGTCAATGAGCTGGGCAATTTCCTCGGGGTCGGCGGTACTGCGGAGCATCATAATTGTCTCTTCCGTAAAGCCGTTCGAGCGGAGGAACGCGGCGTCCTTCGGGTCGGATACCGCATAATAGCGGACGCCGTCGTCACGGAGCAGTTTTGCTATGTCCAGCAGACCCATTCCGGAGGCATTGGCGCTGAGATCGGCATAAACAGCTGCACCTTCAGCCCGCTCTTTGATTGCTCTCAGATTATTTCTGATGATCCGCCTGTCAATGACAAGATGTTTCACGAAAGCCCTCCCCGCAGCCGCAGTTATAACCGCTTTTGCCCGCTGTATGTCGATTATACATTATTTACATTGTAAATTCTATAACAAAATGCTAAAATAATATATTGACGGCAGCCGTTTTTGGTCACTGCCTCATACTATTCACGGAGGATCTTAATCGTTTGAGCAAAACGGAAATAAGCCGGGAAGCTATTGAAAATCAGAGGAGAATTATCGGGCGTATCCGGGAAAACCACGCGCAGGCGGGGATCTCGCCGCTTGCTTATATCGACACATACGGCTGCCAGCAGAACGAATCCGACAGCGAAAAGCTCAGAGGTATGCTTGACAGCATGGGATATGCGTTCACAGACAACGAGACGGATGCGGATGTCATCGTCATCAACACCTGCGCCGTCAGGGAACATGCGGAGCAGCGCGTCTATGGAAATGTCGGCGCACTCGTTCATTCAAAAAGAAACAAGCCCGACCAGATCATTGCCTTGTGCGGGTGTATGGTGCAGCAGCCCAGGGTCGCCGAAAAAATCAGGCGGTCCTACAGGCACGTGGACATTTTGTTCGGGCCTCAGGCGCTCTGGCGGTTTCCTGAATTCCTGGAGCGGTCATTAAACGAACGCGGCCGGATATTCTCCATTGACGACGAGCCGGGCGCCATCGCCGAAGGACTTCCCGTCGTACGGGACGGCAAGGTTCGCGCCTGGCTTTCCGTCATGTACGGCTGTAATAATTATTGCTCCTATTGCATTGTTCCATACGTCCGGGGGCGTGAACGCAGCCGCCGCCCGGAGGTCATTATTGAGGAAGCAGGCCGGCTCGCAGCCGAGGGCTATAAGGACATCACACTTCTGGGGCAGAATGTCAATTCCTATGGAAAAGACCTGGACAGCAAGCCCGATTTCTCAGAGCTGCTGTTCCGGCTGAATGAAATCGACGGCGAATTTTTAATACGTTTCATGACAAGCCATCCGAAAGACGCCGGAGAACGGCTGTTTAAGACAATGTCCGAATGCCGGAAGGTCGCCCGGCACCTCCATCTGCCGTTTCAGGCCGGAAATGACCGTGTCCTGCGCGCGATGAACCGCGGCTACACGAAAACGCAGTATCTGGAGCTCATTGATACGGCGAAGAAATATATGCCCGACATTGTGCTGACAAGCGATATCATCGTCGGTTTCCCCGGTGAGACGGAGGCTGAGTTCAACGATACTCTGGATATCCTCGAAAAAGCGCGTTTTGACGCTCTTTTTACCTTTATCTACTCAAAAAGGGAAGGGACGCCGGCTGCAGACATGCCGGACCTTGTTCCAAAAGCAGAGAAACAGCGCCGGTTTGACACGCTGTTAAAGCTGCAGAATGCGATCTCGGAAGAAAAGCATGCCGCTTACGTCGGCAAAACCGTACGCGTCCTGACCGACGGCAAATCGGGGGACCCCCGGTATCCGCTCACGGCAAGGACAAACGGCGGCCGGCTTGTCCGCCTGCGCGGCAGCATCGATAAGGTCGGGTCGTTTCAAAACGCGGAAATAACAGACAGTAACACCTGGGCTCTTTTCGGAGAGCTGCCGGAATAGCAGAATAAGGAGTTGTGCTTATGCCCCCAGACATCAGAATCCATCGTTCCGGAAACCTCATCCGCACGGCGGAAGGCATCATAGGCGAAACGCTGTATGAGAGAATTATCGCAGAGGATATTTATCTTGAGGCACCCTGCGGCGGGAAGGGGAAATGCGGTAAATGCCTCGTCCGGCTGTCACCGGATGGGGAGAAGGTCCGGGCCTGCCAGACCCATGTCACCGGAGATATGGATGTCTACCTGCCTGATGAAATGAAAATGAATATTGCCGGTGCAGACGCGGCGGCGAAGACCGCTTCTTTCAAAGGCCCCCTCGGCGTCGGAATCGATATCGGTACGACAACGGTCGTGGCGCACCTGACGGATCTCTCCACCTGCGCGCGCATTGCGACCGCCAGCGGCGTCAACGCCCAGCGCGCGTTTGGCGCGGATGTTATCAGCCGTATTCAATATTGCGCCGAAAACGGGCATGAGGAGCTGTCTCAGGTTATTCGGGAACAGCTTGGGCGCCTGATCCTTCAGGCCTGCGAAAAAGCCGGCGCCGAGCCAAGGGATGTCCATTATATTTCAATTGCGGGAAACACGATTATGCAGCACCTCGCCGCCGGTCTGTCGCCGGTCGGTATGGGTGTGACGCCTTTCACACCGGTGACGCTGTTCGGAGACGAGTGGCCGGCCGGAGATGATCTGCCGGTGGCCGCAGACGCGAAGATTTATTTCGCACCCTGTGTTTATTCCTATGTCGGCGGTGATATCACTGCCGGGATGCTGGCGGCTGATATTGAAAATATCCCGGGACACTGCGTCTATATCGATATCGGCACAAACGGAGAGCTTGCTCTCCATGCCGGCAGCAGGTATTACTGCTGCGCGACCGCGGCAGGCCCGGCTTTTGAGGGTGCCGAGATCGCCAAGGGCATGGCGGCCATACAGGGTGCCATCAGCCACGTCTCGTGGAGCGACGAAAAAGGCCTGGAGCTGACGATTATCGGAGATGTAGCCCCGGAGGGTCTCTGCGGCTCGGGTCTGATGGACGCTCTGGCGCTTATGGTGTCGACAGGCGCCGTCGATGAGACCGGCCGGCTCCTGGATGCCGAGGAAGTCTCTCACGGTATATCTCAATACCTGGGGAAGCGTGAAGGTAAAAATGTCTTCTGGCTTTCCCGCGAGCATGATGTCTATATGATTCCGAACGATGTGCGGAAGCTGCAGCTGGCCAAGGCCGCTATTGCGGGCGGGCTTCAGACGCTGCTTCAAACGGCCGGTATCAAATCCGAGGATGTGACTTCCTTCCTGTTGGCGGGGGGGTTCGGCAGTTATCTCGACCAAAACAGCGCAGCGACCATCGGGTTGTTTCCGAAGTCATTTCTCCCGGTTACCAGGACAATGGGGAACATGGCGGGAGAGGGAGCCGTATTGGCGCTCTGCTCCGGGGACGCCCGCGCCTCTCTTCAGAAAATGATGGATAATTTTGAAGTTGTCGAGCTGGGAACGAGCAAAATATTCAATGAGCAGTTTATTGAAAATATGATGTTTGAGGATTAATGGAGAAGCTATGATAGATTACGATGAATTGATACAGCTTGCAAAAGACAGTGGTTTTACAAACGCCGGACCTCTCGACGTCTCAACGCTGGAGTTTTTACCCGAGGTGCGCGATATGTGCGCGTCGGACCGCTGCCAGAGCTATAACAAATCATGGGCCTGTCCGCCGGCCTGCGGCTCGCTGGACGACATGCGTGAAAAGGTAAAAGCGTATAAAAAAGGACTGCTGGTTCAGACCGTCGGGCAGCTTGAGGATAACATGGACTGGGAGACGATGGAGGAAACCGCAAAGAAACAGACGCAGCATTTTGAAAAGCTCCTGGAAGTCCTTGAGAAAAAGTATCCGAATCTGCTCGCCATGGGAACAGGCACCTGCACCAGGTGCAAGCCCTGCACCTATACCGAGGGGAAACCCTGCCGCTTCCCCGACAGGCTTGTCTATTCAATGGAAGCCTGCGGCCTCTTTGTCAGCAAGGTCTGCACGGACAACGGCCTGAAGTACAATTACGGGCCGAACACAGTCGCATATACCGCATGTTTTCTGCTGGAGTAAAAGCCTGCCTTATCTAGTATATCTAGGTAAGCGTCAAGTAGCGGGTCACATAGTACCCAGGTTGCAACGATAGTACAATTACAACAGAACAGGTTGAAAAAGTAATGCAACGAATTCAACCGGGAATGGAGTGATTGTGAATGGATACACGTG
>JAAYBH010000374.1 GCA_012718935.1 Clostridiales bacterium | reverse complement strand
ATCCAGAACTACAACGGAAAAGTCGTCGTCATCAAATACGGCGGCAACGCCATGATCAGCGAAGAGCTGTTCGACGCTGTCATGGAGGATATCATCCTTTTGCACCTCGTCGGAATCCGCGTTGTGCTCGTCCACGGCGGCGGCCCGGAAATCAACGATATGCTCAAAAAAATCGGCAAGGAGCCGAAATTTGTAAATGGCTTGCGGTATACGGACAGCGAGACGATGGAGATCGTTCAGGGCGTTTTGTGCGGCAAGGTCAACAAGGATCTCGTCGCCACCATCATCCGGAAGGGCGGCAGCGCCATCGGCCTGTGCGGCATCGACGGCAGTATGATCGAGGCCAGACGCATGCGACGCGACGACGGGGAAGACTACGGCCTCGTCGGCGATATCACGAAGATCAATCCCTCCGCCGTTCAAAAGGCCATCGAGGACAACAGTATCCCCGTCGTCGCAACGGTTGCCATCGGCATCGATGCCGAAACCTCCTATAACGTGAACGCCGACACAGCGGCCTCAAGGCTCGCTATCGCCCTCGGCGCCGAAAAGCTGATCATCCTGACGGACACCCGAGGCGTCCTCCGCGACCCGAAGGATGACGCGACGCTCATTCACGTAATCAGGCGGAATGAAATATCCGACCTATTGGCAAACGGCGTCATCTCCGGCGGCATGATCCCGAAAATCGAATGCTGCGCCGACGCCATCGACGGCGGCGTCAAACGCACCCACATCCTCGACGGCCGCATTCCGCATTCGATCCTCATCGAGATGCTCACCGATGAAGGCGCCGGCACCATGGTTTTGTAATACGAATCGAGACTGAGGATTTTCGTAGGGCGGGACGACTCGGCCCGCCGTTATTTCGGTAATGAGCCTAACAGGCCGCTGAGGTCGTCGGCTCCTATGGCAAACTTCCGCCGCTCCCGTGCTGTGTTACGCCGACTGGCCACCTCATTCGTCACAGCCTTCGGCTGTGCCACCTTCCCCTCAAGGGGAAGGCTCAGAAAGGAGTCAATTAATATGAACAGTACCGAAATCAAAGTTTTATATAGTAATAACATCATGCAGACCTATGCGCGGTTCGACGTGGTTGTCGACCGCGGCGAGGGCGCGACAGTGTGGAGTCCCGAGGGGAAGGAATACATCGATTTTACCAGCGGTATCGGCGTCAACTGCCTGGGCTACGGCAATAAAAAATGGGCTGAAGCCATTTACACGCAGGCGCTGAAGCTGGGGCACATGTCAAACCTGTTTTACACCGAGCCAGGCGCGAAGCTGGCACAGGAGCTGATCGAGCGCACCGGCTTGTCGGCCGTATTCTTCGCCAACTCCGGCGGGGAAGCCAACGAGGGCATGATCAAGCTGGCGCGCAAATATTCCTTCGACAAATACGGCAAGGGGCGCGACAGGATCGTTACCCTCGTCCAGTCCTTTCATGGCCGGACGATCACAACGCTGGCCGCCACAGGGCAGGATAATTTCCACAATTACTTTTTCCCCTTTACCGAGGGCTTTTCACACGCCAAGGCCAACGACATCGGTGATGTGAAGTCGGCTGTCACCGGGCAGACCTGCGCCGTCATGGTTGAGCTCATCCAGGGCGAGGGCGGCGTGCTGCCGCTTGATCAAGGCTTCGTGAAGGAGCTGGCGGAATTCTGCAAAGAGAAGGACGTGCTGCTGCTCCTCGACGAGGTGCAGACCGGTATCGGGCGCACCGGCTCGCTTTTCGCGTTCCAGCAGTACGGCATCCTGCCGGACGCGCTGACCTTCGCCAAGGGCATCGCGGGTGGCCTGCCGATGGGCGGCGTCATCGCCGGCGAAAAATGCGCCGCTGTCCTGACAGCCGGCACCCACGCCGCCACCTTCGGCGGTAACCCCATCGCCGCCGCCGCCGCGCTTGAGGTTATGAGCCAGCTCACCCCGGAGCTGCTGGACGGCGTCAGAAAAAAGGGAGAATACATCAAAGATGCCATAAAAAGCTGGAGCCTGCCGGCAGTCCTTGAAATTCGGGGCATGGGCCTGATGCTCGGCGTATCGGTCAAGGGGATTCCGAAGGATATTGCCGCAAAATGCATCGATAAGGGCCTTTTGATGCTCACCGCCGGCAGTGACGCCATCCGGATGCTGCCGCCGCTGATCATCTCTTATGAAGAGATAGATAAAGGCCTTGCCATTCTCAAAAATGTTCTGGAGGAAGTCAAATGAAAAAGGATTTACTCAAGCTCCTCGACCTCACGGAGGAGGAGATTCTTCATATTCTTGACACGGCGGACCGGTTGAAGAGTGAATGGAAAGCCGGGAGAAAACACAATTTTCCCTCAGGTAAAACCCTTGCCATGATCTTCTCGAAAAACTCCACCAGGACGCGGGTGTCCTTTGAAACGGGAATCTACCAGCTGGGTGGGCTGGGTATCTTCCTGTCCAGCTCCGACAGCCAGCTGGGACGCGGCGAGCCGATCCAGGACACGGCGCGCGTATTAAGCCGTTACTGCGACTGTATCATGATCCGGACCTTTGAACAGGAGGAGGTCGAAAAGCTGGCGCAGTACGCTTCAATCCCTGTAATCAACGGCCTCACCGATTTCGAGCATCCGTGCCAGGTGCTGGCCGACCTGCAGACAATTCGGGAGCATAAAAAGAGACTCAGGGGTCTTAAAATCTGCTACATCGGTGATGGCAACAACATGGCCAACTCCATCATCGCCGGCGGACTCACATGCGGCATGGACGTCTCCATCGCCTGCCCTGATGCTTACAGGCCGCACCCGATGGCTCTCGATTTCGCGGCGAAGCAGACACATGCCAGATTTGAGCTGACAACGAGCCCGAAACAGGCAGCTCAAGGCGCCGACGTCATCTTTACCGACGTCTGGGCGAGTATGGGTATGGAGCAGGAGGCCGCCGTACGCATGAAGGCCTTCCGGGGCTATCAGGTCAACGATGAGCTTATGGCGATCGCCAATTCCGGCTGTATGGTCCAGCATTGTTTACCGGCCCACAGGGGAGAGGAGATTACCGAAAAGGTCTTCGAGGAACACGCCGACGAAATTTTCGACGAGGCCGAAAACCGCCTCCACGCCCAAAAAGCCGTCATGTACCTCCTGATGGGCGGAAAATGATTCGTATAAAGTAAGAAGGGGCTTCGTCACGCGCGCGTGACGAAGCCCACTTTGATGCCCGCCATTTTATACCATAAATGACAATTATTCAACATATGAATATATAAGAAACCGGCTTTACCGTAAAGGCAAGGCCGGTTTGATTTCTGCTTACTTTATACCAGCCGGTACTGTTCGCGACCCTCTTT
>JAAYBH010000373.1 GCA_012718935.1 Clostridiales bacterium | reverse complement strand
GGTCAGTCAGATCGCTGTCGATACAGATTTGTTCTACAAGCTCTAAAATATCCTTCCTGTGGCACTCATTGCAGACATAGTGCCCTTCCTGGCAAAAGACGTTTGTTGACTCGGTCTTGCCGCAATAATAACATTCGGCGTTGAAAGACATATCCGGCGAATAGACAAGCTCCGCACCGCACACGAGGCAACCCGGTTTATTGTCAGCCGGCGAACAACAGCAAGAGTCATTGCTCATTAAAAGCACCCCCATCCATGGATTTCAAGATGGAACTAGGCCGTCACTAGGACCTGCCTGATCGCCGGCTTCATCGACATCGTGCCGCCGCCCTGACTGATAATTTCAAGTATTTTCTGATGATCAATAACGACGCTGCCTGCAAGGAGATGGACATTATGCTCTCCGAAGACCTCAGGGCACAGCGGCGTTGACGGTCCGACGATACACACCTGGCGGGCTTTCCCGCAGCAGGAGATCACCTCATCGATCGTCTGGTTAATGAGGCTGGTTGCAGTAACAATAACGACGTCGCATTTCGGCAGGTGCTGAGGAATTGTTTCGCTAGCATACAGCGTGCTGTCACCGGATACATCCTGTTCGAATACGTAAAAACTGTTGGTTTTCTTCTTTACTTCATTCAATATCGGCCTGAATTCACCAACCATCCCGAAGGTGCTATCCGAGCGGACATCCAGCGCCGTTATGACATTTCCGTTGTCCCATTCGGTTTGTGGTGTATTGAAAACGGCATTGATGGCTGCAAGGCCGATCGCTGCTTTTAGGCGATTCCTGTTTTTTGCCCACGGAATGATATCCGCAGCGTTTTTTCCGATCAGACCGCCCGCATCGCTCAAAATGCTGCAGCATTCGCCCAGCTCGTTCCTGAAGGTATACGCCAGTCCGCAGGAATTATCCTCAAGCATAACACAGGTATATCCCAGGCCGGCTCGGATGTCCTTTACATATCTTTGACCAACGAGTGTTAACGCCCGCAGGATCAATTCGTCAATAATCAACCTGTACCACCCCTTTTACATGTACAATGAGCGCAAAGGCAAATGACATTGTGAAACGTCATTTGCCTTGCGCTGTATTCAATGCCCGCACTCGTCATGGTGCTGGTGTTCATGGCACACCGAGCCTGTTGACTTCAGCTCACCCTTTAGGTAGCTGTTGACAGCCGCTTCCGCAGCGCCTGTCGCTCCGACAATGACCTCAATGTTTTTTTCGTTGAAGATATCAATGGCGCCGCCGCCCATACCGCCCGAGATGATAACGTTGACTCCCTTGTCGTTCAGGAAGTTCGGCAGGAATCCCGGCCTGTGTCCGGGGTTCGGAATAAATTCGCTCTTTACGATTTTCCCGTTCTCCGTATCAAAGATATTGAAACCCTCGCAATGACCAAAATGCTCCGTGACCATTTTACCTTCGCTCGCAACTGCAATTTTCATTTTTGAAACCTCCGTATTATTTTCTGTTTGTTTTTCATTTATTAATTCAAGAATATCGGCAACCGGGTCAAGCCAATCGCCCTCAAACAACTCGATGGCGCCTTTATCGCAGGCTTTTGCAATTCTGGGGTCGATCGGGAGCTTGGCAAGGACCTTGAGATTGTACATTTTAGCAACATCCTCGACATGGCTGTCGCCGAATATCTGATAATCCTTGTCGTTATCGGGACATCTGAAGAACGACATATTTTCAACGAGTCCGATGATCGGTATATTCATCATTTTCGCCATTTTGACAGCCTTGGAGACAATCATGGAGACAAGCTCCTGCGGTGAGGTGACGATGATGATACCGTCGACCGGGACGGACTGAAAGATCGTCAGCGGAACATCGCCTGTTCCGGGGGGCATATCGATGAACATAAAGTCGACATCCGACCACACGACATTACTCCAGAATTGCTTGACTGTATTTCCCAGGATCGGCCCCCGCCATATAACAGGATCGGTGTCGTCATGAAGGAGCAGGTTAATTGACATAATGTCAATGCCGGTTCTGCTTTTGATCGGATATATGGCATACTCGTCACCGGTAGCCTTACCCGAAATTCCAAACGCTTTCGGAATAGATGGGCCGGTAATATCGGCGTCAAGTACCGCTGTATGATACCCCATTCTGTTCATTGTCACTGCCAGCATGGATGTCACCAGAGACTTTCCGACGCCTCCTTTTCCGCTGACAATGCCGATGACCTTCTTGACGCTGCTCAGCTCATGTAATTTTGCGGAAAAGTCCGGTTTTTCCTTTCTGTCCACACAGTCTTCCGAACAGCTGCCGCAGTTCTGATCACAGTTTTCGCTCATTGCTTGTGTCTCCCTTGTTTAAATCGTTATTTTTTCCCCGGTTGAAATGTATTTGACTCTATCTCCCATGATCGATTTCAAACGCTCATAAGATTCGATTCCTGTACAATGACAGGTAAAGCACATTGAATTTGTGTTCAGCAGGTATTTGCCGATCGCATCTGTTACAGACGTATCTTCGCTTTTTTTGAAGGACGGGTTAAACAGATGAAAACCACCTATAATGCAATTCGGTATGCACCCCATTTTTTCACCGAAACGGCCGACGATGTTGACAATCCCCTTATGCGCACAACCTGCTATCAGTATCGTTTTCCCGTTTTCGCTGATGATCAGGTTCTGCTCGTGTCTGAAATCATCATTGCTTGTCTTTCCGCCAGATTCCATATAAAGATCCGCATTGCCCGAGGGGTTGAACCGCTCCGCGCGAACGTCCGAAAACAATTCAAGCTCCTCATCAATCACGTGCCTGTCGCCCGTCAATATAAACCGCTCGTTCGGTAATAATCCCTCGTCCAGCCCTATGTCCTCCATCACCCCGCTTGGCCTGCTTCCGTAATGCTTCTCAAACGCTTTTCCGTGTATATAAACCTTTGCCTGGGAATTGAGTTCGAGAAAGGTCTTCAGGCCGCCGCCGTGATCATGATGTCCATGAGAGATGATGGCAATATCTACTTTGCTCAGGTCTATCCCCATAACGGACGCATTTTCGGCGAATAGTCCGCTCGCTCCCGTATCGAACAGAATCCTATGCTTCTTCGTTTCAATATATAGAGATAATCCGTGCTCACATTTATAGTCGCCGGTTGTCGACGTGTTTTCAATCAACGCTCTTATTAACAAAACTCACACCGCCTTCGAGAACAGTATCTCTTTTACCTTTTCATAAACCGCGCCGACTGCTCGTCCTGCCGCACAATCTGTGTCAACGATCGTTACACCGCTGTTGACCGCCCTGACCGCCTCCGGATCAAAGGGAATTCGTCCGACAAGGGGCAGGCTGTTTTCATTACAGAACTGTTCTATCTTTTTGGTATTTTCGAGATTGACATCATACTTGTTGACGCAGACGGCAAGCCTTGTGTGAAATGTTTTTGCCGTCCTGACAATCCGCTCCATGTCGCTGATGCCTGAAACCGACGGTTCTGCGACGACGAGAACCATATGGACGCCGCTGATTGAGGCAATGACCGGACAGCCAATGCCGGGTGAGCCGTCAATGACGGCAAACTCAGCTTTCCCCGCTGCCTCCTTCAGCTGCCTTTTCACTTCAGAGACAAGCTTACCTGTCGTACCGCTGCCCATCTTTAATTGAGCGGTTGAAAACACACGATCATGACCCGTATACAGCATCAGCTCACCGGCTACTGCCGGGTTCATCGTCACGGCTCCGGCCAGACAGACTGCTTCACACACGCCGCAGCCCTCGCAGGCGAAAGGGTCGACCCGATAAACAGGTTCGGTCGTTATGGCATCAAAGCGGCAATGCGAATAGCATTGTCCGCATGAGACACATAGGTCGGTATTGATTGTCGCTTTCGGCATTCCGTTGTAGTCAGAGCGCTTCGGTTCCTCCGATTGCTGCATCAAAAGGTGGAGATTCGGCGCATCAACATCGCAGTCGGCATATGCTTCAGCCGCTGACAGCCTGATCAGTGCGCCGGCAACCGTCGTTTTACCTGTTCCGCCCTTACCGCTGAGAATCAGAAGCTGTTTCATTGCGCACCTCCTTCATCACAGTCTCAAGCAGCGAAGTAAAAAGCTCGTGATATTTGCTACTGAACCTTGACGCAATGTTGGCATTTGAGTTCAGGGTTCCGAGCTCGCCGTCAAACGGGATCTTTTTCAAGATTTTAATGCCCTTCTCCGTACAGAAGCGTTCCACGGGGTTTTCATCCTCAAGGCATTTGTTTAAAACAACACCGAACGGCTTGTTGAACAGCCTGATAAGCTCATAGACCATATTGAGGTTATGAACGCCGAAAAGTGTCGGCTCTGCGACCAGGATGCAGTAATCCGCGTCCTTGATGCTCTCCATAACGATGCACGCGCTGCCCGGCGGGCAATCGATGAATACAGGTTTCTCATGATCTGTACCATATTCATACAACAGCCTTTTTATAATCGGAATTCCCGAAGCTTCGCCCGTGTTCATAATACCTGTCACAACGCTGACGCCTTCAGATTCACCCTTCTGGATTCTTCCGACAACCTTCTTATTTTCAAATAGGGCATTTTCGGGGCAAAGCAGTACGCAGCCGCCGCAGGAATGGCAAACCTCTTCAAACACAAACGGCTTATTCCTGATGAACGCCAGCGCATTGAATTTGCAGAAGTCGACGCATTTCCTGCACCCGGTGCACATCTCTTCATGGACTGCCGGTATCGTTACGGCAATCTCCTCTTCGAGAATACCCAGGGGCTTGAAAAACAGATGACCGTTCGGCTCCTCAACATCACAGTCAATATACCGGGAATGCCCTGCTGCCGCCGCAAGATTAACGGAGACGAGCGTTTTTCCCGTGCCGCCCTTGCCGCTAAGCACGGCGATTTTCATGCTATTTCCCTCCGTGGTGATGCATACCGGGGTGAATCTCACCCAGCAAAGAGAGCTTGCCGTTCAGGAATGCTTCCATGTTATCCATTGCCGAGCCTGTGATTGTCTTATAAATTTTAATGTCAGCCGCTTTCAGCACCTCGGCGGCGTTCTCGCCGCAGCGCGGCGTCAGCAATACTGTTGCTTTGCTGTCCACGATGATTTGAGCTGCTTTGATACCCGCTCCGCCCTCGCTTGCTGCCGCAGTGTTTTCCAGAAAAGTAGTTTCTTTGGTGTCGGTATCAAAAATCATAAAATAGGGCGTGCGTCCAAAAGAGATGCATACATCTGTGCTTGCAGCGTTCTCATCAGCCGGTATTGCTATTCTCATTCTAATTCTCCATTCTTTCTGCATTCAGATAATTATTGATCGCATTTCTCAGCGCGCTCACACCCAGATTTGAGCAATGCGTCTTATGCTCCGGAAGACCGTTCAGCGCCTCAATGATATCCTCTTCTGATATGGCCAATGCCTCTTCAAGGCTTTTTCCCTTTGCTATGACGGATGTCATGCTGGAGGTCGCAATAGATGCGCTGCATCCAAAGACTAGATAACTGATATCTGTTATCCTGTTATCTTCAACTTTAATATAAAATGTCAGAGAGTCGCCGCAGGAAGGATCACCGTAGCTCCCCTCGGCATCTGCGTCGGGCATACTGTGTGCATTCTGAGGACACATGAAGTGTTCAATTACTTTGTCTGAATATATGGCTCGCCACTCCCATCAACTAATTCAAGCTTTCTCGTGCGTCTGCAGCAACCGATTCCGCATCCATTTGGATAGCTGTCGCACAGCTTGTACTCACCGCCGTCTATACACAACATTTTTCCGTTTACCAGCGCATCGGCAAGTTTTTTCCTTGCTTCGGTATATATCCCCTGCACTGTACCCCGACCGATATTCATCTGTTCGGCACACTCTTCCTGTGTGAGGTTAACCAGATCAATCAACCGTATCGCTTCATACTCGTCAACCGTCATAACGACAACGTTATTTAAATCCGGCTGAATGTCCAGCGGTCCGAAACGGCTTTTTTCAGGCAAGCAGCAAACTCTTCGCCATTTGACCGGCCTTGGCATGTTTCACCTCGCTTCTTTTTGGCGTCTCTTCTGAGCGCACTTTTGTAACTTCTAATCTTCCTTCCCGTGAAGCCCATCATGAAATTCATCCAGGAGAGCGAGCTGTTCTTCCACAAACGCTTTAACGTTATCCTTTGCAGTCCCG
Organism: Clostridiales bacterium; assembly: GCA_012718935.1. Taxonomy (GTDB): domain Bacteria; phylum Bacillota; class Clostridia; order Oscillospirales; family Oscillospiraceae; genus Sporobacter. The sequence goes on along the minus strand of JAAYBH010000373.1, from coordinate 4,082 downwards.
GGGATTGCTTTATATACCAGCACCTCTGCTTTGCGTAATGCCTCACCGGCATTTTTCCCGCAGCGGAGCACCAGCAGCGCGCGGACCCCATGATCCGCAATTACTTGGGCCACTCTATCACCGGCACCCCCGTGACTCGCGACTGCACGGTTATCGAGAAAATAGTTCTCCTTGGTATCCGTATTGAAAAACAGGATGTATGGCGCTCGACCGAATGATTTGTTGACGTTTGAATTCAAATCCTGCTTTTCTACCGGTATCGCTATTCTCATAACATCATCCTTTCGCTTCCTTTATGAGCATATGCTACTTACCAACGACTATTATACGCCATTGTTGGCATATGTCAATAATATTTTTGATGAAATGCACTTTTCTGTTTATATCCGTTTTGTGCAGTTCAATATTGTTTGTTTGTGTTGACACAACTTCATTTATGTGTTTATATGCTATTAATACCTTTTCGAGCAAATGTTCCTAACTCGACAGCAGTGACGCTGAAGACATGGGTCTTTGCCTGAGTGCCAACTCACAGGGTGAGGGTGGAAACGCCTCCGCCTCCAAAACTGCGCAAGCAGTTCGGAAAGAAAAGTGCACTTCATAACCATATGGTGTCAGCGGTACGGTCTGATGGCATTCCTGTTGTGCGTTTTCGATTGTGAGAGCATCGAAAATGCACAATTCATATATCCGGAGGGGAAAATGAAAAAGCTATCATGGGTTCTCGCGCTTGTATTGTCGGTATCTCTCTGCCTGACGGCTTGCGGGCAGACGGCTGGAGGAACTTCGGCAGCGCCGTCGCCATCCGCGTCACAGGAAGCGAAATCATCGAGTCCGGCCGTCTCCAACGCATCCACCGGAGAGGCAGCCGCATCTCCTTCAAACGCTGCAGCTTCTTCGACAAAGCTCACTGGGCATACGCTTTCCGTCTACTGCGGCGCCGGCATGACCAAACCGTTTCAGGAGATCGCAGACGCTTTCCAGGCCCAGACGGACTGCAAGATGGAAGTTACATATGCCAACGCCGGACAGATTCAGACTCAGATAAATACGACTCAGGAAGGCGATCTCTATATAGCGGGTTCCACCGACGAGCTGCAGCCCGTCAAGGATGCTGTCGCTGCCAGCGTCGACCTGGTGAAGCATATTCCCGTCCTCGCCGTCAAAGCCGGCAATCCGCTCGGCATCGAGACGCTCGCGGACCTGGCTAAGTCGGACATTCGTGTCGTCCTGGGTGACGGCGAATCTACCCCGATCGGGAAAATTGCAAATAAGGCCATGACGGACGCCGGCATTCTCGACAAAGTCAACGTTGTCGCAAGAACGATAACCTCGCCCGAAATATTCAACGCTCTGACGATGGACCAATGCGACGCCATTATCGTATGGAAAGAAAATGTTACCGGAGATAAAGCTCAGATTGTTGATGATGCGGGAATGCAGAAATACATAAAAACAGTCCCGGCGGCATCGCTGTCCTACAGCAAGGATGCTGATGCCCTGACTGCATTCCTGGCATTTCTTGACACAGACGGAGCTAAGAGCATCTGGACCAAATACGGTTATGAACTGACGGAATGATTAATTTCGGATTGGGAGTGTAGCGTGAAAAAGAGAGAACCGGTCAACGCCTTTGACATCGCCGCAATCATCATCGTTTTAGCAGTTGCGGTCTTCATTGCGTATGCGCTCCTTTCCATTGTTCTCGGAGGCCTTCCTTTTCTTCCGGCTGCGATTGCCTCCAAGGAAGTGCGCTTTGCTGTCGGGCTGAGCGTTTATACTGCCAGCATATCCACGTTATTATGCGTGCTTCTTTCGGTCCCCAGCGCTTATGCCTTAACAAGGACGTCAATGCCCCTTAAGAAAACCATTCAGATCATCATGGAGCTTCCCCTGTCACTACCGTATCTTGTTCTGGGGTTATGCCTTCTTATCGTCTTCTCGTCCGATCTCGGGAAAGCCCTCAGGGATATGGGCTTCAAGGTCGTTTTTGACAAAAACGGCATCATTCTAGCGCAGCTGATCGTGAACCTCCCTTTTGCCGTCAAATTTATGAGAACGGCTATGTCCGAGGTTGACGAACGGCTGGAGTTTATTGCGGGAACGCTTGGGGCTTCCCGTTGGACCCGGTTTCGTACCGTTCTGCTGCCGTTGTGCCGTCAGTCTGTCATCGCCATGGTCGTCCTGGTCTGGTCGCGGGCGCTGGGTGAATTCGGAGCGACATTGATGCTGGTCGGCGTCACGCGGATGAAGACGGAGACGCTTCCTGCCAGCATCTATCTGAATATCTCAACCGGTGATAACGGAATGGCCATGGCGTCAGCGATTCTAATAATGATCATCTCCGCTGCTGCTCATACAATTACGACAATTCTGAATAAAAAAAACAGACCCCTGACGCGAATGAGGGATACGACAACATGACAATGCCCACGATAAAAATAAGCGATTTCTCGCTTAGAAAAGGCAGTTTCCAGCTGTCTGACATCTCATGCGACATTTATCCTCAAGAGTTGTTTGCAATTTTGGGGAAAACCGGAGCGGGAAAGACCTTGCTTCTTGAATCTGTCGCCGGTTATTACGCCGGTCTGTACGGGTGTATTTATCTGAACGGTAAATCCGTCCTTGACATCCCACTAACAGAGCGTAGAATTGGCTTCGTATACCAGGACTACGGACTTTTTCCGCATATGACCGTCGAGCAGAATATTTCCTACGGCTTAAAAATGCGAAGAAAGAACCGATCTGAGATTGCGAATGAAGTTAGCCGCATGGCCGAACTCCTGTCTATCGAACACATACTCAAGCAACACCCAGGAACCTTGAGCGGCGGGGAAAGGCAGCGGACTGCTCTGGCGAGGGCGCTCGTACTCTCACCTGATGTGCTTCTTCTCGATGAGCCCTTTTCAGCGCTTGATCCTGTCACAAAGAAATCCCTGCGCAATGAGCTGCTTGAAATACACAATAATTTCCAGTGCACTATTATACTCGTTACGCATGATTTTTCCGAAGCGCAAGAGCTGGCGGGCCGGATTGGCATCATGTCTAACGGTCGGCTGAAGGCTGTGCGACATAGCGACGCGCTATTTGAGCCTTACGAAGACGAAAACATTAATCAATTCTTAGGATTAAGCAAGTGATAATAAGTGTCAAATTCGCAGAGTTTTAATACATACCGATACATGGTCAAGACATCTTTGTGCCTTGAAGCGCAACGGAAAGGAAAGGTTATATATGACGCAGCAGGAACTGATGCAAAGCCTCAAGGAGAGGTTTCAAGAACTCGTTAAGCAGAACAGCCTCAGCACTGACGAAGTTAAGATCACAACGAAAAGCCTGACGCCTGAAGAGGCCATCGGCACGCCGAAGAGGAGAGACTTCCCGATTCTGACTGGCCAGGAGGTCATGCTGCAGGCGGAGTACAAGGGCTCTTTCGGGCAGGCCTTCACCGACGCGCCGACGATCATGAACGGGACGCTTGGCGATATCCTGTCGCTTGATCTGTCTGAGGATTCTCACAACCGTGCGATGTTCATTGCGACAATCAACGCCGTTATGACATATCTTGGGCTCGTTGACAGAACAGTACACTGCAAGACGGAAGACCCTGAAAAATGCGCTCAGGAGTTTGTGAGCTTTGTCAGAAAAAATTACGGGAACAAAAAAATAGCCCTGATCGGCTATCAGCCATCGATGCTTGAAGCGCTTTCCAAGGAGTTCACCTTACGCGTGCTGGACCTCAGCCCTAAAAATGTCGGGCAGATCCGCTATGGCGTCAAGGTCGAGCACGGGATCGACGATTACAAGGATGTCGTATTGGATTGGGCTGACGTTGTTTTATGCACCGGCAGCACACTGTGCAACGGGACCATCGTCAACTTCATCGACATCGGCAAAGAAGTTGTGTTCTTCGGCATTACAGTCGCCGGAGCGGCCTATCTGATGGGATGGCCGAGGTTATGCCCCCTGGGACGATGATTGGGTTAGTTCTTTTAGGAGGTCGTCTATAGTTTTCGGCAAAGATTTGATAAAGCAAAGAAATATTCAGACAGCAGTATTATGAAATCCCCGGATTATGTACT
>JAAYBH010000372.1 GCA_012718935.1 Clostridiales bacterium | reverse complement strand
GACTGGGGATCATGGATGCCGAATCCCAAGACATACCTTCGTGGGGAGACATATATGGAGGGAGCTTCATATCACATTGGCTGGCAGATTTTTACCGGGGCAAATGATATGGAAGAACCGCATTTCCATCAAGGTAAGGACGAGTATCTCTTCTTCATGGGCTCAGATCCTATGAATATGTTTGATTTCGACAGTGAAATTGAGATATTTATCGGCGATGATCCGGACCATATGGAAAGCAAAACTATTACGAAGCCAACTGTCATTAGATTCCCGCCAAATGTATGGCACTGCCCGATTAAATTCCGTAAAATGAAGAAGCCAATACTTTTCCAGGCAGCATTTCTAGACGGTACATGGGGGACTATCACACGGGGGCCGGAAGGCTCAGGTGCAGTACAAAAGCAGTACTTTAACCGTAAGTATACTTATGATTACATGGGAGACAATGTTCGCTACTGCAAATTCAACGATAAGAAACGCTGCATTATTTGCGGCAAGTGCTTCCCGCGAATGGATAATATTGAGAATAATAGTAAATAAGATCGAATCAGATTATACCTACCGCTACATGGGCGATAATGTGCGCTTCTGCAAGTACAACGAGCAAAAGCGCTGCAACATCTGCGGCGCGTGCTTCCCGGCCCAGGATATAAAAGAATAACGGTTTAAGTCAATACAGGACACCGCGCCTGCTGGTCAGATTGCGGTGTCCTGTGCTATAATAAGCGTAATAACACTGAAAGATAACAAGGAGCATGTATGACCACTATACTGACCGGAAAAACGTATGATATACAGGGGTTCAGCGTACAGGACGGGCCGGGAATACGGACCACGGTTTTCTTGAAGGGCTGCCCCCTGCGCTGCCCCTGGTGCCACAGCCCCGAGTCTCAGGAATTCAAAACGGAGCTGAACTGGATGAGTATCCGCTGTCTCGGCTGCGACGACTGCGGGAAATGCCTCGATGCCTGCCCCCGGGGTGCGATCACCCGGGGCGTGCCGACGGAGAACGCTGCGGGGGAGCCGATTGTATACCCGGAGGTTGATAAATCCAAATGCGACGAATGCGGCGCGTGCACCAAAGCCTGCAAAGCAAATGCCCTGTATATGTGCGGCGACGACAGGACAGTCGATGAGGTGATGCGGCGCGTTCTGCGGGATCAGCCGTTTTTTGAGGAGTCCGGCGGCGGCGTCACCGTCTCCGGCGGCGAGTGCCTCTGTCAGCCGGAATTCACGCTGGAGCTGTTAAAACGCTGTAAGGAGCTGCAGATACATACCGCCGTCGATACGACGGGGTTTGTACCCTGGAATGTGCTCGAAAGCGTTCTGCCCTATAACGACGTGTTCCTGTACGACCTGAAGGGTATGGACAGCGCCCTGCATAAGCAGGTCATCGGCGTTCCGAATGAGCTGATCCTGGACAACGCCCGGAAGATCGCCGCGGCGGGCGGGCGGCTGTGGGTGCGCATCCCTGTGATTCCGATGTTCAACGACTCGAGGGAGCATTTTGACAAATACGGCGCGTTCCTGACTGAAATCAAAGACGCACTTGATATTGTACAGCTCCTGCCCTACCACAAGATGGGTGTTTCGAAACACGACCGGCTGCTGAAAAAGGAGACCATCTTCGTCGCAGAACCGCCGTCGGACGCGCTGATGCAATCACGTCGCGAGCAGCTGGAAGCATACGGACTAAAGGTCAGGGTGCACTAACAGGCCGGACAATGGGCGGCCGTAATGGCAAGGCTGAAACAAAAATTTTGCCATTACGAATGAAGTGAGGAATCTCCAGGTAATCTGATGGTATTGCACCAATTGAAGATTACCTGGAGATTCCTCGTCGCACAGCTCCTCGGAATGACAGTTCATGCAGTATAAGCTATATCAAGAAACCAGCGTTTTTCATTGCGTTATTGCTTTTTTTGCAGCGCCGTTTGAACGGCCGCTTCAAGGATCGCCAATACCTCGTCCGCTTCCCCGAATGTCATGATGAAGGGGGGCTTTATTTTCAGGACGTTCATGCGGTAGCCCGCTTCGCCGAGGATGAGGCCCATCGCCTGGGCAATGTGCTTTACGGTCTGTGCGAAAACCATGTCCGGTATCTTCGTCACGGGGTCCTCTACGAATTCGATACCGACATGCAGCCCAACCTGACGTATATCACCGATACAGTGGTATTTCTTCTGCAGGCCATATAACCCTTCCGCGAAATATGCGCCCAATGCGTTAACATGCGCAAGGAGATTATCCCGTTCGATGATATCCAGCTGCTTCAGGGCCGCCACCTGGGCGATGCCATTGTTAGAGAAGGTGTGGACGTCCTCGCCCAGGGGTCCGAAGCCCTCGAGCCTGTCGTGGATGAGGATGGCTGCGATGGGGAAGCCCGCGCCCAGGGACTTGCCGATACAGATGATATCCGGCTCCACCTCATATCTTCCGGCGGCAAAATAATCGCCGATCCGGCAATAGGTCTGGAGCTCGTCAAATATCAAAAGGCAGCCGAAGTCGTCGCAGAGCTGCCGGAGCCCCTGCAGGTAGCGTTTGGGGAGCGGTATCTGGCCGCCGCTGGCTTGAAGGGGTTCGACAATCAGGCCGGCGACCTGTCCTGAGACACCGGACCGGAGCGTCTCACGCGCCGTTTTCAGGCAGGCGTCGATACAGTCCTCGGGATCGGGGGTATTATTCCATCGGTACAGGTACGGATTCGGGATTCGGACAAAAATATTGTTCGTAATTGCTGAAAAGCTGTTGAAACCCGTAAAGATGCCGGCTGTTTTGGTGGAGATCCACGATGCCGCGCCCGTTGTCAGCGACGTGCCGTGATATCCGTCCTGCAGGCAGACGAATTGACGCGCGCCTTTAACGTTTTTAGCCGCTATTTTCATAGCGGCTTCGATGGCGGCGCTGCCGCCCACCGTGAACAGGACCCTGTTAAGGTTCGGCGGCGCCAGCTCTGTGAGCTTTTTTGCTAACGCGTAGCGCGGCAGGCTGTCGCTGTTCTGGTTCAGGTGCCCCAGCTCCCCCATCTGCTCATAAACCGCCTGCCGGAGCTCCTCGTTGGCATGCCCCAGAAAAAGCGCCCAGCCCTGGGAGGTGCAGTCGATATAGCTTTTACCCTCAAGGTCATACAGCCTGATGCCGCTGCCGCGGGCAAAACAGATGCCGTGCTGTCCGCTGCCGAGCATGGAGAATTTATTGTACTCATCGAGCTCGCTATGTTTTATGGTTTTGATTTTTTCAATCGTGCTGTCCATGGCATATCCTTTCTGTCTGAAAACCCTTATCCGAAGAGGCGGAGCAGGTTGGCGGCCCCGATCCCCAGGTAGTTGCCGATGACGTAGCCTAAAATTCCGCAGAGGAT
>JAAYBH010000046.1 GCA_012718935.1 Clostridiales bacterium | reverse complement strand
GTAAGCAGCGTCCCCGGCTGCGGCAATCCCAGCTCCGCCGCCTCGCTCTGACGACAGCGCAGGAGATCTACCATTACGAGCGTACTTATGAATACCGTCACCACACTTACAGCCACCAATTTAAACGCTACTTTGCCCTGTTTCATGATCTTCTCCTTGTCTGGAACGTGTAACCGGTTACTGCAACCGGTTACACAGAACAAACCACATTTCTCTCCCTTTTTCAAGCCCCGATCGCAATCAAGCTGGAAGTTTCTGCGGTACAAGTAAATATTGATAATTTTTTAATTCAGTTGACCAAAAAACCGCTATCTCGTACAATAACGCCATGGATTTCAACAAAAAAGCGCCTGTACTCATTACCTGCGGCCGCGGGCTGGTTCCGTTTCTGAAAGCCGAAGTCGAAGCCGCCGGGTTCAGCGTCGATTCCGAGCACGATACGGGTTTGACGCTGACCGGGACGCTTACCGACACCATGCGGCTCAACTTGAAGCTGCGTACGGCGTTCAACGTGCTTTATCAGCTCGACCACTTCGACTGTACGGACACCGAACACCTGTACCGGCTGATCGGCCGTTTCCCCTGGGAAAACGTGGTTCCGCCCGACGGGTACTTGAGCGTGGTATCGCAGGCCAGTACCCAGGCCATCGACAATACGATGTTCCTGAACCAGAAAGTCAAAGACGCTATCGTGGACCGCCTGCGCAAGGTCAACGGTAAGCGGCCCGACGCCGGTCCGGACCGTGACCGTACGGTGATAAATGTATACTGGAACCGCGATAAGGTCTGGGTGTATGCCAATACCTCGGGGGAAAAGCTCTCCGACCGCTCGTACCGCAAGCTGCCGTATAAAGCGCCGCTTCAGGAGTCACTGGCCGCCGCCATTCTGCTGGCGGCCGGATACTCAGGTGAACAACCGCTGGTGAACCCGATGTGCGGCAGCGGCACACTTGCCATCGAAGCCGCGCTCATCGCCACCGGCCGGGCGCCGGGCCTGCTGCGCAGCAACTTCGGCATCAAGCATCTGGTGGGGTTTGACTCTGACATGTGGGACGAACTGCGCAAACAGATCCGCAAAGAAGGCGGCAAAGATCTTAAGTTTCCGATCATCGCCACCGATATCGACAAGCAGGCGATCGCCGCCGCCAGAAAGAACGCTCAAACCGCCGGCGTCGATCAATTGATAGAATTCTCGGTCTGCGATTTCGCCGACACACCGCTGCCCTCTAACCCGGGCCTGATCGTGATGAACCCGGAATACGGCATGCGGCTGGGAGAGATCCGGGAACTGGAAGGAACGTATAAGCGGATCGGCGACTTCTTCAAACAAAAAGCCGCCGGCTGGCGGGGCTGCCTGTTCACCGGCAACCTCGAACTGGCCAAACGCATCGGCCTGCGCACCTCACGCCGCATCCCAATGTTCAACGCCGACATAGAATGCCGCCTGCTCTGCTACGAAATGTACGAAGGAACCCGAAAAACCAAAAACCCAAGTTAATGAGACCGTAGCGTCCAGACCTCCTGAGTCTCATTAACGCCGCAGGCTTTCAAGGATATTGTTTATTTCCTCGATCTTCTTGTCTATCGTCTCCAGATGCTTGTCGATCAGCGGGCCGCCGGCTTTACGCTTGATGTTGTATGCGGCCAGCTTGATGCTGGAAAGCGGATTTCGCAAATCGTGAATGACCCGCGAGATGAATTGTTCTTTATCGTCCTCCGCCATGATATCTCCTTAACCGGTTAACTCCTACCCGCGCATGATCGTATACGTCAGGTAGCACATGTACAATACTACAAACACGGCGCCTTCCCAGCGGTCCAGCTTCTTCCATTTGCCGGTGAACATGAACAGAAACAGCAGCATGCTCGCCCCTATGGCGACCAGAACGTCCTGCTGCACAGCCGCACTGAATGGCAGCGGACGAATCAGCGAAGAGGCGCCGAGGATGAAAAAAATATTGAAAATATTCGACCCAACGACGTTCCCCACGGCGATATCGGCATTCTTTTTCAAAGCAGCCACAATCGAAGTAGCCAGCTCCGGCAAAGAGGTACCCAATGCGACAATCGTCAAGCCGATCAGCGACTGACTGACACCCAGCTTAGAGGCGATGTATACCGCGCTGTCGACGACCAGTTTACCGCCCAGCACCAGTCCGACAAACCCCGCCAGTACCAGTCCGACAGCCTTGAGCATGCCGCACTGTTTACCCAGCGGTTCTTCTTCGGTTTCTTCCTTACCACAGCGGGCCAGACTGGCCGTATAGTATAAAAAAATAATAAAGAACGCAATAAACACGATTCCATCCGAACGCGACAACATCGACGCATCGCGTCCTTCTACCAGGACATCGTTGGCCAGTAACCCGGTCAAAACGGCCGCCAGAAGGCTCAGCGGAATTTCATTCCAGACCGTGGTATCCATGACCCGCAACGGATAAATCAAAGACGCCACGCCCAGAATGACCAGAATATTGAAAATATTACTTCCGATCACATTGCCGATCGCGATATCGACATTACCATCGACGCTGGCGAATATATTTACGAACAACTCCGGCAGCGAAGTACCCAATGCCACGATTGTCAAGCCAATGACCAGATCGGACACATTCAACTTACGCGCAAGACACGTCGCCCCTTCAACCAGCCAGTCGGCACCTTTGATCAACACCGCGAACCCGATTATCAAAAGCAATACAGGTATCATATATCCCTGCCGTGAGCTTCCGGCTGATAAATAATTTTCTCGACTCTCAACTTAGCGACGCCAGCCGGCACTTTCCATTCAATAATATTTCCTACCCGGTATCCAAGCAATGCCGTGCCGATCGGGGCCAGCACTGAAATCCGTCCCTCACCGGCGTCGGCCTGTTCCGGAAAAACCAATTTATAGGAAATTTCTTCTTCAGTTTCAAGATCCCGTAAATGGACTTCAGAATTCATGGTAATGACATCCGGTGGAACTTCATTAGCTTTAACGATTTCGGCCCGGTCCAGCTCAGCTTCCAGCTCCTGCAAATATTTTTCTTCTTCCTTTTTGAACTGTCGGACAACAAGTATCAATTCCCGCAACCTTTTCATGTCGTTATCAGTAATATAAATATGCTTTTCACTCATAACAACCTCCTGTCTTGTCGGCTGCGCTGCCGATATTTTATTGATTATAACACAAACCTCATACACCCGCCCTGTTTTTCAAGCATTTTCGTAATACCTGGCGACGCTCTTTTTCCTTAAATCACCAAGGTTGTCTATTGAAGACAATTGCAGCAGGAGGGCAACACATAACCATACACTCGCAGGGGCGCTGCGAGTGTATGGTTATGTGTTGAACAAGATAGACCGCCTCGATTAATCGGGGCTCTACTAAATAAAAAACCCATGCTATGCATGGGTTTTTGTTTGGTAGCCCCAACCGGATTTGAACCGGTGTCTTATGGCTGAGAACCATATGTCCTGGGCCAGGCTAGACGATGGGGCC
>JAAYBH010000045.1 GCA_012718935.1 Clostridiales bacterium | reverse complement strand
TCAGCGGCAATATGTCCAGGAGGTTCTGCTCCGGTGCATAACCGCATGTTTCCATGCAGGTGTTAATACCGCCGTCCTTGCACAACTTGAACAGCTCTTTGACAAAGGCCGGCAGTAAAAGGGGTTCGCCGCCGGAAACGGTCACGCCGCCGCCGCCGGTGTCGTAGAACATTTTATCGCGGCGGACGATATCAAAAACCTCATCGACGCTCATTTCTGAGCCATATCGGACAATGGCCTTATAATCACAGATATCGATGCATTTCCCGCAACGGGTGCATTTCGCATCATCAATACGGTGGCGCATTTTATGCTCTGTCAGCGCGTCCTCGGGACAGACAGAAAAGCATTTACGGCAGTTCGTGCAGAGATTGGCGATAAAACCAATTTGAACCTGCGGTGAAATGCACTCGGGATTTGCGCACCAGCGGCAGCGCAGTGGGCAACCCTTGAAAAAAACAACCGTCCGGATTCCCGGTCCGTCATGGATTGAAAAGCCCTGGATATTTGTAATGATCGCGTTCATAGCTTACCTCTGTTATTCCGTCTCCACCAAATTTATCACAAACGTCTATTATTCGCCGGCTGCTGTGCCCGGAAGCTCAATCCCGTTGAGTGAAAAATCATCATAACAAGCATAATCTATGTCTTGACAGATGTCCACACCGCATTTTATATAAAATGGTTATACCAGCGGTACTGGCGGTGTATTTACATTGATTTCCTATGAATTTGACGATATTATAAACATAGAGAATGAACTTCTCTGAGCATATTGATTATATTATCATTCACCTCATATCAGAAAGGCAGGTACCGTTCATGCCATACATCAGATTGAGTATCACAAAGAAGCTGACACCGGAAATTGAGCAGAAGCTGGTCAATGGATTGGGCGAGGCTTTGAGCAAAATACCGGGGAAGGATCCGTGCTGGACTATGGTTGAGGTGAACGATGGCCTCAGGATGTATTTCGGCGGTGAAAAGCAGGAGGATATGGTCTTCGCCGACGTAAAGTACGTCTCCAAATTCGAATACCACAAAAAGAAAGCGTTTACAATCGCCCCATTTGATGCCATACACGAGATTCTGGGTACCAGCAAGGACCGTATTTGTCTTACGATAACCGAGTTCACAAACTGGGGCGCTGTCGGTGACTTCAGGGATGAATTTTACGCAGATTGAGTGTCGTGCTGCAAATTGGATGACAGCATGATAGAATGTACATGCTGGCCAGAATGTGCAGAAGGAGACGAAATGACAGTTTTGAGAACGCCGAAGGAAAACTTTTTGGATATGTCCAAAGGTATCGTACCTGATTACATACCGCATTATAGTTTCATGCCAAGTAAAGACAGCAAAAGAGCGGCTCCGCTTTGCTTGCTCATTCCTGCAATAGCAAACGACTGGAGAAAGACAGAAGAGAAAATCGACTTATTTGGCGTTAAATGGGTGGCGACGAAGGAAACCCAGGGCGCGCTTCTTCCTGAACCGAACAATTTTATTCTCAAGGATATACGAAAGTGGCGGGAGGTCATAAAGCTGCCTGACATTTCCAATATAGACTGGGAACGGATGGCGAAAAAGGATTTGGAAGCCGCTGAAAAAATGGGGTTTGATTTCAGCGAAACGGCAAAAGAGCTGACGTTGCACGTTGGTTATTTTCAAACCCTGATGGCGCTGATGGGATTCACCGAAGGTTTGATGGCCCTTTATGAGGAGCCTGAGGAATGCAAAGCGCTGCTCAGCAGCATATGTGATTTCTGGTGTGCCGTTTATGAGAAATGCTTTGATTATTATCAGCCGGATGTCTTTGGCCAGTCTGACGACACAGCCGCATGGAAAAACCCGTTTATATCTCTTGAAATGTATCGGGATATCTTTAAGCCGCTTTACATAAGAGAAGCAAAATTCGGTATGGACAGGGGGCTGCCCGGGGAACTCCACTGCTGCGGAAAATGCGAAGTATTTGTTGACGATTGGAAGGATTTTGGGATTCGCTACTGGAATCCTGCCCAGACAAGTAATGATCTTGACGCCATCAAAAAGAAGCACCCGCACGATTTGGTCATCGTCGGCGGCTGGGATTACCGCGGACGGCTCTGCGATGAGGACATTCCCGAAGAAGAATTCAAGCAGTCAATTATTGATTGTTATGATAGGCTTGCCCCTGACGGCGGCTTTGTGTCCATGACCGGTGTTGCAGGAAATCCGGAAAACGAAACAATCAAAAAGAAGAACCGCTGGTGCCGTGAAGTCGCGGACACCTACGGTGAAAATTTTTATAGAAAGTAAGAACCTTCTCTGCACAGACTTAATCCCATATTGAATTCCTTCATGCTATATGTTACGCTCTTAATTATTAAATGGGTGTTTTTACCATTTGCAGAATAAATTAAGAAGGAGCGTTATAACATGCAGTATCTTTATGATTTAAACGACCCCAAAAATTTTATTTGGCCGCTCGAGATCAAGACCCCGGACGGGTACATTGGCGAGCATCAGCAAACCGTACTATTCCCCGAGGGCCCGCGCAGGCACTTTTGTATGACGGATTCCGTCATGCACACGACCCGCCCGAATACAGGCGTACACTTCCACGAGCACGTCGTCGGTTATGAGACATTCTTTGTGGACAGCGGCGGAATGGATATCTACATAACAGGCAAGAAAGCGTTCATCAAGCCGGGAAGCGTTCTCTTTATCCAGCCGTACCAGGCGCATGGCATGTTTTTCCATGAGGATGTAAAGTACAGGGGCTTTTTCCACGACCTGCCCTATGCCGAGGGCGGGGACGCCGCCAAAATGCTCCGCACGACAAATCCGGACTTTCTGAACGATCCGGAATTCCCGAAGGATAAAGCGCCGCTCAATGATTTTGCATTCCGTGAGCCACCGCACAGCTTCAAGGAGGTGCCGCCGGAGGAATGCGCGCCCATCCGCCACAGGGAGCGCCCTATGGCGCAGTTTGAGCTCGACGGCGCCATGTTTAAGATGCTGACCGGACGCTGGGAAAACGCCGGCCTCTGCGAGCTCTGGTGCTTTGAGATGAAGAAAGGCTTCTACGCCGAATCGTACAAGTACCCGGTCAATCAGGACCTGTACTATTTAACGGAAGGTAAAGTCAAGTTCAAGTGTTACGCCGAGGAATTCGTTGCGCATCAGGAGTGCCTTGTAAAACTCCCCATGTATGCCCCGCGCAGCTTCGAGGTGTTAGAAGATGCAGTGATGTACGATGTCGGCGGTCTGCCCCGCTGGAATGACTACCTGACCGACAGGGAATCTGTCCTGGCCCTTGACCCCGAACGCGCGGCAAAGCCTGAGACTCTGGATGACATGAGGAAAAAATTCGGCGTCCACTACAGGGAGTTCGGTGTCAGGTAGCGCGCCTACTTGCCGATGATTCCCGTTGTCATTGTCAGGATGCAGTTGGCGCTCCACGCGCTCCACGGCCACCCGTCGGTGCCAATCGGCGGAATCTGCTGATCGGCGGTTTTACCGCTGGCCTTATAAATATTATACGGCGCATAACCGAGGATGATGCCCTCGCGCCCGGAATGGTCGCAATAGCGGCGGGCGATCATGTCGGCTTCTTTTTGCTTTCCTGCGGCCTGAAGCCCGACTGTCAGAATCATGTTCTGGGGTCCGACGACGCGCCCGCAGACGAATGAGATGCCGAAGGTTGCGCGCCGGCTCAGCATGCTCTCCGACGCAAGACCGATATCTGTCAGCCATTGCCCCTCAACGGTCAATTTTTCAGCGATCTTGTCGATGATATTCTGCGGCAGGCGTTTGCCGAGGATGATCGGCTGGAAGTTTGCAAGACTGAGGGAGTCGACCGGCTTTCCGTTTACCTTTGCGGTAAATTTTTCGCCGTCCCAGTACTCCGCAATAAGGGTGTCGAGCAGTTTCTTCGCCCTCAACATCCACTCATCCTGCTTATCATTGTAGCTGGACGATTTTTTTGCCAGCCGCGCCACGGCTTCCATCAGCAGAATCTGGAAAGCGATAGCGCAGGGGTCAACTGTAGGGAATCCGTCCTGGAACAGCGAAGAGTCGTCCCAGCCCGATTCATGCGGGCTTGAGAGCGCGATAACGTCGTCGCCGAAACCTGCGTTGTGGTAAGCCGTCCAGTAGTTGGCCCACGCTGCCATTTTCGGGTACATCAGTTCCGCGTCCTCAGGAGAGATAAAATCGTCGCCGACTTTGCGGAAGAGATAATCCAGCGCAAAGCCCTGAAACGCGGGCTGCATCCCGGACATAGCAGGGCTTGTGTACGTCATCATGCCCGGAACGCGCCCGGTGCGCTCGTCCTGATAGAGGAAAAACAGACAGATCAGGCGCCAGGCTTCCATCGGGTCGGAGAGCATCGGCATGGCATTATAGCTCTGCTGCCATGGCGCCGCCACGGATGTCCATGAGTTCTGGAAAAGGATGGTCGGCTGCTTGAACGCGCCGATGGCCTTCGTCCGATGGCTCCAGACAACCCAGCGGGCGTATCTGGCCAGTTCCTCGTAACCGGGGGCCGGTTCGTTATAAATTTCGCTGAACGCCGCGAAGTCTGCGCGGTTAGACGCGACCAGTGCGTCAAAGTCCTCGTATACGCCGTGGGCAAGCCGCTTGTCACGGTAATCATGGATTGCGGCCTCGAAAACGCCTGTCGTGACATCGGGCAAAAAGTCGATACGGACGAGGGAATATGCGTTCTTTTCGTCGTCGAACACAGAGGTGACGCTGTAGTTACCGGTAATAGCCTTGAAAAACAGCTTTCCGAAGCGTCCGAACTCGCCCTCCCAGCCGCTGCCGTCGGGTAAGGCACAGATACCCCGGCAGGCGGCGGCGCCGTTTCCTGATGCCGAGCGCAGCTCCAGCCGCAGACCGGCGTTTATACCGCGAATACGGAAGTGCGAGCGGTCGGTCAAAGCAATGTCAACAAGAGCACCTCCGGTGCTCTCTGCACCTCCGGTGCTCTTTGCACCTCCAGCGCGCATTGTTAACGAGACCTCATCTGCAAAATATGTATACTTAACGGGCGTCCCGCCGATTGTCAGCTTCATGTCAAACAGGAAGTCGGTGGTGTTCACCGAATCGCCGGCCCAGTTGTTGCCCAGGCGAAGCAGCCCATGCTTATAATAGTCCTCTTGAATATACGTATTGGAGGCATGGCGTGCGAAGGCGCAGCGCACAAGGTTAAATTTTTCATATGTTCCAAACATGCGTTCTCCCTCCCTTACAACAATACTTTATGCGCCAGCGCAAGCAGCGAAGCGGCGTAGAACGGGCACCGGATGCCGTTTTTGCGGACGGCCTCAAGTGCTTTTTGCGCGATTTTTCTGGCATCGTCCTTCCGGCCCGCGTCAAACAGACCGCCGACAAGCAGAAGTCCCGCAGCGCTGTCGGTGACGTCCGGGGTTATTCCGGCTGCGAGCTTGCCGATTATTTCCTGCGGAAGCCTGCTGCCGAGAACGATCGGGATCAGCGAGAGGAATTCGTCCGGCTCTGAAGACTCTCCGGTATAAGCGTTTTTGCCGATAAAGCTGCCGCCGTCCCAGAGCTCAGCAATCAGCGCTCTAAAAAGCGCTTTGGCGCGGGCTTCCCATTTTTGCCCCGCACCGACGTCATACTCCATATTTGCAAGCTTCCCGAGCACCTCGCTGACAATGACCAGATAGGCGTTCAGATCGGGCGCCAGCACAGGCTCTCCGACCTTGAAGAACGCCGGCGACCGCTCCCGCCCGCTCTCAAAGCGGTAAGCATAGTAACTGAGGCCGTCCCGGTCTGCCGTGCGCTCCTTCACACATTTTGTTGCGGCTGCTTCAAGCGCCTCGTAAACCTTGAATATTTCGCCCCTGGAGTCGCACAGCATGTTGTCCTCAAGGAGCCTCCAGGCGGCGATTCCCGCGATCGGCGGTAGATCGACGGGATAGCAGAGAATCATGCCGATCGCTTTCTTTGCGTCCTTGAACGCCATTGACGCAATTGACATGAGCCACGAATTGGTCAGTATGGAGTCGTGCTTGTTGGCGACAAGGACTTCCGCACCGCGCCCCATATCCCTGTGGCATAGCCAAATCGGATACGCGAGCTGTTCTTTGACGTCGCTGTATTCAGCCGGAATGTCCACAAGGGTGTCGAGGAATGCTTTGAATTCGGCGCTGCTGTCGGCCGCACACGCGTCAAGCGTCTTTACGACGACCGGGACATCCGTATCGGCAGGCAAATCGAAAGCATACAGCTCAAATCCGCCTTCCGAGGGTTCGACGTCGAGCACAGGGGTGACGGAATGGAACTGGTTCAGGATCCATGAATCGTCAAAAGATATTTTGCCTTTTTTCGCTGCGATGAAATAGCGGGTGGTTCCTGCGCTGATCATAACGCCATCGTCAGTTTTCAGCGTCGTCACAAATGCAGCGCTTTCGACGCCGTTCAGCCGGAGCGCGGTGTTTCCGGTAATCCTGAGCGCCCGGGCTTCCTTGTCAATTGCAAACTTCACTTTGGCACCTTTTTTGGTGGTCAGTTCCAGAGAGCCCTCTGTTGCGGTGTAGGTAAACGGTATCGTCTTGCCGTCCTCAAGCGGCTCGACACGGAGCGTGCCGGGCAGGGAGGTCGCGCCCATCGGCAAAAAACCGCCCAGCGCAGCAGGAGCCATTTTCAGCCAAAGCTCGCCGCTCTGATCGATGATGATATGCCTTGTCCCGCGGTGTCCAAATCCGAATTTTGACATGACCGGCTTGATATCCATGACGTCTCTCCTTTCTCCTTTAAGTCGTATAGGGCAGGCTATTCGGCCCGCCCTATACCGGTCCCTGCTTATGCTTTCAGATCAATTGCTTGGAGCGTTATGCGGTCCAGTACGCGTTGCTCCAATCGATCCAGCTGTTTGATATGCGGGGAAGCTCCAGATTCTTATTATACGCCTGGAAGGTAGCCATGTCGACCAAATTGTAGAAATAGTTCAGGTTAATGAGCTCGTTGGATATATCCGAAACCATTTGCTTCCTCACTGCCGCGTCGGGCTCCATAGCGATCGCATCGGTCAGCTCACGGAGATGCGCGGCGGCGGCCGGGGTCTTCGTGGTGTCAGTGCCGCAGTTGCCGGCATACTGCCACCATAAGGGCGCGTCGACCGTCGCGGACAGGCCGCCGGTAAAGTCAACGCACATGTCAAACGATTTATCGTCAAATCTGTATGTCAGCCATGAGCCCGCGTCCGTCGTCTTGACATCCACTTTGACGCCAATCTCCTTGAGAGCCTGCTGCACCAGCTCCGATGTCGTCACCATGTCCGAGGTACCGTTGTTGATTAAGGGAAGCGTCACCTTTGTCAGGCCGGAGCTTTCAGCCAGCTGCTTGGCCAGTTCGGGATCATATCCGCTTCCATATATGCCTTTGCCGAAATCATCCGGATTCGCGTCGACGGCATTCATTGTATACGGCGCCTGCGCGACGTCTCCGTAGTTGTTATAAACGATCTTCAGTACCGATGCCGGGTTGATGGCGTGGAAAACCGCGAGTCTGGCGTCCATGCTGTCGTAGAAAATACAGTCGGGATCCGTGACGTTAACATAGACCGCTCTGCAGGATCGGGCAGGCCGCTCACGGACCAACAGCTCCTCCATTCCCTTGACGTATTCCACATCCTGGAACGGGACGCCGCTGACGTCGACCTCACCGGTCTCCAGCGCGTTGACCCTCTGCGCGTCTTCCATCAAAACTTTATAAGTGATGTTCTTTATGGGCGGTACCTGACCCCAATAGTCGTCGCGCAGCGTGAGATCCAGGCTGCTCTGGATGACGTAATCTGTCACCTTGTAAGGACCGGTGCCGTTCGTTTCATAAGCGGCTGTGTCGGCGTTGTACGACTCCTTGTCAACCATTAATACCGTCGCGAAGCTGTTTTCATAGCTGACATTAAACTGGGTAAAGACGATTTCCACCGTGTAGTCGTCCAGCGCCTTGGTACCGGTTTCGGTGTTATCCATGTAGAGGAAGTAGGGGGGCTCGCCCTTCCTGTTGTTTGCCAGATACAGGGAAAAGACCACGTCGTCGGCCGTAAACTTATTGCCGTTGGCGAAGGTGACGTCATCCCTGAGCTTGACGATCCATTTGAGCGGGTCGGAATCGTCGATGCTTGTCGCAAGCACGAACCGCATATTCTCGTAGTCCTCGTCAAACTCCCAAAGGGGTTCGTACACACAGCGCATGCACTGCTGATTGTCCCAGCCGACGGTGTACAGAGGATCCAGCGTACCTCTGTCCTGGGTAATGACGAGCGTGACGCTGTCCCTAGCGGAGACTTTGGGTCCGGTGGCGTCCGGCGCGGCTGATGTGGCGGAGGCACCCGACGACGCGGGAGCTGCAGATGTGGTATCTGCTCCCGGCGAGCCGGCAGCGGGCTTCGATGTGCCGCAGGCAAAGAGTGAAAGCGCCATCGCGCAGCACAGCAGGATTGCCAAAACAGTTTTCAACGATTTTCTCATTTCCATTTCTCCTTCATTATTTTTAATGGTTATCAAATATGGACAGGAAATATCGCCGCTTCACTCCGTCTGGCCGCCTCCTTTCTTTATGCTTGACTTCATATAATAGCCTTTGCACCGTTGATCTCCCCGCATCTGCAGCAGGAAACGAAGTGACCCGGGGAGTACTCTTCAAGCTTCTGCGGAGAGCCGCATGATTCCGTCGCGTACTGGCACCTCGCCATAAAACGGCATCCGGGCTTCGGGTTAATGGGAGAAGTGATTTCCCCCTGCATGATGATGCGTTCGTCACTGACATGGATGTCCGGGACGGGTATGGCGCTTAAAAGCGCTTTCGTGTAAGGATGCAGCGGATTGGCGAACAGTTCGTCCGAGGCCGCCTTTTCCACCATGTTGCCGAGATACATGACCATGACGTCGTCTGATATGTACTTGACGACGGACAGGTCGTGGGTGACGAACATATACGCAAGCCCCCGCTCCTCCTGCAGGTCGAGCATCAGGTTGATGATCTGCGCCTGTATCGACACATCCAGCGCCGACACGGGCTCGTCGCAAACGATAAACTTGGGCTTTAAGGCAAGTGCCCGCGCGATGCCGATGCGCTGGCGCCGCCCCCCGTCAAGCTCATGGGGGTATGAGTTCTCAAAACGCTCGGCCAAGCCGACGGTGTCCATGATTGCGCGCATTTCCCTGAGCATGTCGGCTTTGCTCAGCTTGCCCTGTATAATCAGGGGTTCCATGATGGCTTCGCTGACGGACTTGCGCGGATTGAGAGACGAGTAAGGGTCCTGAAAAATGATCTGCATTTCTTCCCGAATTGCCTTCAGTTCCTTCTTCTTCGGGTTCGTGATATCCCTGCCTTCAAAGAAGACCTTGCCGCTTGTCGCTTCAATGAGGTGGATGATGGTTCTTCCAAGCGTCGTCTTTCCGCAGCCGGACTCGCCGACGACACCGAGCGTTTTGCCATCATCCAGCGTAAAGGTAATATCATCGACGGCATGGAGCATACCCGCCGGGTTCTTGAAATATTTCTTCAGATTTTTAACCTCAAGCAAAGCGGGCATTATTTATTCACCCCCGCATAAAAACATTTGACAAGATGACCCGGCGCGACCTCCGTTACTTCGGGCGGCGACTTTGCGCAGGCTTCTGTTGCGTCCGGGCAGCGTTCATAGAATCGGCACCCCGCCGGAAGCTTCGTCGGGTCGGGCATCAGGCCTTTGATCGGCTTTAAGCGCGGATCCGTTGAGCTGAGCTTCGGAAGCGACCCGAACAACCCGAGTGTATACGGGTGCGTCGGGTAATCAAAAATATGCTCAACCGTGCCGTATTCCACAATTTCCCCCGCGTAGACGACAGCCACGGATTGGCAGAACCGCGCCACAATTCCCAGGTCATGCGTGATCATGACGACGGAGGTGTTCAGCTTTTTCTTCAGGTCGCGCATCATTTCGAGCACCTGCGCCTGGATCGTCACATCAAGCGCTGTCGTGGGCTCGTCGGCAAGCAGCAGCACCGGGTTGCACGCCAGGGCGATCGCAATGACGACGCGCTGCTTCATACCGCCGGAAAACTGGTGCGGGTACTCGTTGTACCTTTCCATCGGTATGCCGACCATTTCAAGCATTTGGCACGCCCGGCGCTCGGCTTCCGCCCGGGATATCCTGTTGTGCAGCCTGATCGCCTCGGCGATCTGCCAGCCCACCTTCTCAATCGGATTGAGGGCTGTCATCGGATCCTGAAAAATCATCGATATCTTGTTGCCGCGGATTTTTCGCATCTCCGCCTCGGACTTTGTGAGCATGTCTTCGCCTTCGAAGATGATCTGCCCGCCCATCAGCTTTGCCGGAGGTGTCTGCAATATGCGCAGTATGGAGCGTGCGATCGTCGTTTTTCCGGCGCCGGTTTCGCCAACCAGGCCAAGGGCTTCGCCCTGCCTGACGGTGAGGTTAACGCCGTTGACGGCGTGGATAACCGCAGCGTCGGTATTGTACTGTACAGTCAGGTCACGTATTTCCAGAGTATTTTCAGCCATATCATGCACCACTCTATTCCTAAGTTTTAAGCTTCGGGTCAAGGGCGTCTCTCAGCCCGTCCCCAAGCAGGTTGAACGCGAGCACTGAGATCATGATGCATATCCCCGGATAGAGCGACAGCAAGGGGTAGGCTCTCAGGTAGTTTCTCGCGTCTGATATCATGGCGCCCCATTCCGCTGTGGGCGCCTGCGCGCCGAGGCCGACAAAGCTGAGTCCGGCGCCGACAAGGACAGCGGTGCCCAGTCCCATAGTCACCGAGACAATCATCGGCGCGATGGCATTGGGGATCATGTGCCTGAAAATGATTCTGGCACTGGAGGCGTTTATTGACCTTGCGGCTTCTATGTATTCCATGTCGCGTACCGACAGGACGCACGCGCGCATAAAACGGGCGTTGCCGGGGATCAGGCTGATACCGATGGCAAGGATCGCGTTTTGCAGGCTGGGACCCAGCACCGCCGATAATGTGACAACGAGCAGGAACATCGGTATACCCTGGTAAATATCAAGAAACCGCATGAGCAGATTATCGACCCACCCGCCCCAGTATCCGGAGAACGCTCCAATGATGACGCCGATAACCGCAGAAAAAAGAATCGCAGTAAAGCCCATCTGCAGCGATTGGCCCGCACCATATATGAGGCGGCTCAGAATGTCGCGCCCGAGTCTGTCGGTTCCAAGCAGATGATCCGGGCTGGAGCCCTCCAGCGGCCGGTTCGTATCCTGTACTTCATAGGAGTACGGCGCGATGACCGGAGCCAATACCGCAACAAAAATGAGTAAAACAATAACGATCAGCGAGGCGACCGCGACTTTGTTTTTTTTGAGCCTGCGCCAGACCTCGCCCACCTGCGACTGTTTTTTTCTTGGCTTTTCCACTTTTACGCCTCCTTTGCCTGTAGTTTCTTCGGCTTGATATACATGGACCGTATTCGCGGATCAATAAACGCAAACAGGATGTCGATCAGCAGTATAATGAGGCAGAAGATGGCGGACATAAACAGGACGCTTGACTGTATAACCGGGTAGTTCCTGTTGATAAGACCGCTCAGTATGTATTGGCCAAGGCCCGGAATCGAGAATATGACCTCGGCGATCAGCGCGCCGCCAAGCTGTATGCCGAACAAGCCTCCGACGAGCATAATGAGCGGTATACCCGCATTCTTGAGCGCGTGACGGTATCTTATAACAACTTCGGATTGGCCCTTCGCACGCGCCGTCGTAATATAGTCCTGCCGGATCACCTCGAGCATGTTGGATCGTGCCTGCCGCGCAAAGCTCGCGGCGGAGGCAAGCGCGGTCGAGACAGTGGGCAAAATCCAAGCAGTCCAGCTTTTGATGCCCGAGACCGGAAGCCACCCGAGCTCCACCGAAAATAGCCGGACAAGCAATAAAGCAAACCAGAAAGCCGGCATTGAGACAAAGACAAGCGTCAGAATAATTGCCAGATTATCCTTCCATGAGTATTGGTGTGTCGCGGCGTAGACGCCGATCGGGATACCGATGGCGACCGAAAGGACGGTACTTAAAAAGGCGATTGTCAGCGTGTACGGGAATCTGGCCATAATATCGGGCCCGACGGGACGCTTTGTATAGAAGTCATTACCGAAGTCACCCTTCAGCGCGTTCCCGACGAAATTGACGTACCGCACGACGAACGGGTCGTTAAGCCCCAGCTCCTTCCGAACGGCATCAACCTTTGCCTGCCGGTCTCCTTCATTGTCTTGGATCCCGACAATGATTTCAGCGGGGTCGCCGGGTGCAATGTCAATGAGTACCAGGCAAATGAGCGATATTCCCAACAGGATGGGGATGAACATTAAAACGCGCTTGATTATGTATACAATCATAAAACGGAATCCTCCTGGTTTTCAGATTTGCGAATCCGCCATTCTGCGAAAGGCGACCAAGACGCTGCATACAGGCTTCCTCTCCCTCCTCCGCTTTTTTTATCAGCTGGTTATTGTTCATAAAAACACACATCCAGTATATTCTATGAGTGGTAAATGTAAATAATAATGTAAAAATTAGGCATATCTTCAAAAAATTTAAAAACACGTTCTGAAACACATTCGAATAATGCGTTGTTTTCAGTATTTCAGTTTGGTATTGAAGTACGGCGATACACTATGATACTATGGTTACCATGTGATGAGAAATCGAACCGGGGTGAGAGTATAAGTGGTTAGATACATAGTCAAGCGCACGCTCCTGATCATACCGGCAGTTCTGGTAATTTTGTTTATTTTGTATGCGCTCATTTATTTCCTGCCGGCTTCGCGTATGACGATGATGCCGATCTCCCGCGGGGGCGACACACTTGACGCGTTCTTCACGGCAATCAATGCTCCGGATAATTTTTTAACAAAATTCGTGCGGTACATTTACAACATCATCATCTATCAGGATTTCGGGAGATCGACGGCGACAAGAGCCGGCCTCATCAGCGATATATCGTATCGCATCCGAAACACGCTTTTTCTGCTTTTGAGCGGCGTCGGGGTCACAATGATCACCGGGATTCCCATCGGCATTTATGCCGCGCTCCACAAGGGACGCGCGGGAGATCGCGTTGTCAGCGCCATTTCGCTTTTTCTTTCGGCGATTCCTCCTTATTCGATTGCAATAATACTGTCGCTTGTCATCTGTGTTTACCTGAGGCTGCTGCCGATCATCGAGAGTTATACGAACCCGAAAGCATATATATTGCCTGCTGTCACAATTGCGCTCGGAGGGATAGCGTCGGTGGCGAGAATGGCCCGGTCGAGCATGCTTGAGGTGCTTGAGCAGCCATACATAACCGCGCTGCGCTCGAAGGGCCTGGGGGAAAGGAGCGTTATTTACAAGCATGCGCTCAAAAACGCCTTGCTTCCGATTATTTCGACCCTTGGCGGTTTTATTGCGCAGCTTTTATGCGGAACGCTTGTTGTTGAGCATTTCTTTAATGTTCCCGGTCTTGGCGGTTTTATGTTAACTTCGCTCAGCTTCAGGGACCATTTCGAGATCCTTGGGTGTGCGGTGATCCTCACCATTATTCTTATGTGTATGAATCTGGCGTCAGATATACTTTACGCATTCGTCAACCCGAGGATCAGATTGCGATATGCCGTCAGACTGGCCGGCAGCGTGCGCGTGCGGGACAGAAATGAGGCTGGAGAATGATGGCGAAGCGAGATAGGCACAACGATAGAGAAGTGTCGTGCGTGGAGTACCCGGGAGGAATCTGGCGGGATGCCCTGCGGCGTTTTATCAGGAACAGGATAGCGGTCATTTGCCTCGCCGTATTTTTAATCATCTGTCTCTCCTGTGCGCTGGCACCGTATCTGACAAAATATGACTATTCCCGCATTGATGCGTACAATACGCTCGCTAAACCGTCCCTGACACATTTGCTGGGTACGGACAATCTCGGAAGGGATTTGTTTACACGGATTTTATACGGCGGAAGGGTGACGCTGCGAATTACGTTCACGTCCGCTGTCATCGCGCTGCTCTTAGGCAGCGCGGTCGGGCTTGCCGCCGGGTATTTCGGGGGCAGGGCTGATTTTTTTATCTCACCTGTTCTGGATGTTCTTGCAGCCATTCCCGTCATACTGCTCGCTCTCGTTTTTGAGGCGTTGCTGAGTTGGGGGAAAGGCAATTTCATGTACGCCATAGCCATTGCCGCCATTCCGCAGTTTGCGCGCCTTGTACGTGTCTCTGTTATGAATATGATGGGGAGCGAGTATATAGAGGCAGCCCGGGCTTTGGGCGTCGGCCACGCCGGCATCATTTTTCGTCATGTTGTGCATAATGTTGCTCCGGCGCTCATCGTCCGTTTTACAAGCGCTTTGGCGGAGGCGATGCTGACCTGCACAGTGCTCGGATATCTCAGTATAGGTATCAGTCCCCCGACTCCCGAATGGGGCAATATTGTATACCTGTCCAAAAACTATATCAGGCTGGCTCCCCAGCTGATGATCATACCCTGCGCCGTTATTTCTCTCAGTGTGATCTCTATCAGCCTTTTGGGCGATGGGCTGCGTGATGCGCTGGATCCCAGGGGAGAACTGCCGGCAAGGCGGACCTTATCGGCACGGGTATCCGCTTTTTTGCCGAAAAAGCGGGAGCGGCTTAAGAACTAGGAGGCTGTACAATATTGGCAAACAACGCTTTATCCGAAATATTGCTTGACGTCAGGGAGCTTGACATTTCCTTCTGCACCCCTGCTGGTGAGCTGCATGCCGTTAACGGAATCAGCTATACCGTCAGGGAGGGCGAGGTCATGGGGCTTGTGGGGGAATCAGGCAGCGGAAAAACAGTTGGGGCATATTCGATTCTGGGGCTTCTGAAAGCTCCTGCTAAAATAAACGGCGGAAGCGCGTTTTTCAAAGGACGGGATATTCTTACACTTTCAGGAAAAGAAGCGGCAATGCTCCGGGGCAAAGAAATCAGTATGATATTTCAAAATCCCATGACCAGCCTTGACCCGGTGTTCACCATCGGAAATCAAATGATCGAGACCATTCGCGCCCATGACAAATCCGTATCAAAAGCTGACGCCAGGGCGGCTTCAATCGATATGCTCCGTGAAGTCAGCATCCGCGACCCCGGGCAGCTGATGCGGCAATACCCGTATGAGCTGTCAGGGGGAATGCGGCAGCGTGTCATGATTGCCATTGCGCTGCTGTGCAAGCCAAAGCTGCTGATTGCTGACGAGCCGACCACGGCACTCGATGTCACAATCCAGGCCACGATTATTCAAATCCTGAAAAAGCTGCAAAAGCAGCACAATATGGCGATGCTGTATATCACCCACAATTTTGGAATCGTTGCGGAAATCTGTGACCGGGTTTCGGTAATGTGCGGCGGTTATATCCTGGAGCAGGGGTCAACCGATGATATATTCTACAGCGCCGCGCATCCATACACGCAGCTCCTGCTCCGGATGGTACCCCGAATGGACACGCCGACATCGGATCCTCTCGTCTATATCGAAGGACCCGCGGCCGACCCTACCCAGCTTCCAGACGGCTGTGTCTTTCAGACGAGATGCCCCTCCTGCATGGAGGTGTGCCGCGGAAAGTTCCCGCCAAGTGTTACCCTGGCTCCCGGTCATACCGCATGCTGCTGGCTCCTGGGAGAGCAGACCGCAGATGAGAAAGGGGGATACCGGCGTGAAAGAGTACCTGCTTGCAATTGATAATCTGAAAAAAAGTTACAACATCCGCGATAAGCTGGGGCGCAGAAAGCTGCTCCGTGCCGTTGACGGGGTCAGCTTCACGGTGTCGCGCGGTGAAACCCTCGGACTTGTGGGAGAATCCGGCTGCGGCAAGACGACGCTCGGCAGGACGATACTTCGCCTGTCCGAGCCGGACAGCGGGAGGATCATATATGACGGCGACGATATTACGCATGTCAGTATGCGCCCTTACCGCCGGAAAATGCAGATCGTGTTTCAGGATCCGTTTGGGAGCTTGGACCCCCGCAGCCGGATCTTTCATACGGTCGAGGAAGGGCTGAAGGTGAATTATCCGATGTTTAATTCAGCCCAGCGCCGCAATATTGTTTTGGGACTGCTTGAGAGCGTCGGACTTGATAGGAGCCACGCATACCGCTACCCCCATGAATTCTCAGGCGGGCAGCAGCAGCGGATCGGGATCGCCAGGGCGCTTTCGGTTGAGCCGGAGTTTATCGTGTGCGATGAACCTGTTTCAGCGCTTGACGTATCCTATCAGGCGCAGATACTGAGGCTTCTTAAAGAACTGCAGGACACGCTTTCACTTACTTATCTTTTTATATCCCACGACCTCTCGGTGGTGCGCTATATATCAGACAGAATCGGCGTGATGTATCTCGGCAAGCTCATTGAGCTTGGAACGAGCATTGATGTCACCGGAAATCCGGCGCACCAATATACAAAGGCGCTGTTAAACGCGGTTCCCCTCGCCGACCCGAGAGTCAGGCGTGCAGAGGAGCACAGGCTGATGGAGGACCCCGCCGACTTCACGATTCCCGAAAAAGGCTGCCGCTACTGCCGTTTATGTGAAAAAACGATCCCCGCGTGTTTTGAGGAGGAGCCGATGCTGAGAGAGGTCGCACCCGGCCACAGCTGCGCCTGTCATGTGCTGTAACAGAACCCGAAAATCCTTTGATTGCCAAGTTCTAAACAATATTCGGCTGAATCTTTGCGTGAAAACTTATCGACGCAGCTGCAATCGTTCAAAGAGTAATAAATGTCTAGGTGAAGCATTTGATATTATGCGGACGCTTCCTTGTAATAATGGGAGGGCATCACCTGCGTTCCGCTTGTGCCGGAGAAACCCTATACCGTGAGACTCATCTGGAATAAATCCGTGCCGCACAATTCTGCCTTCGACGATTTTATGTGTTCCATGGAGCATTACGACCTGACTCTTATATAGGACCGGAGAAGTCTGCCTCCTCATATCGGCGGCATCACAGCCGGCAGTTTTCGCCGGTATTATTCAATCGTATGGGAGAATGTTAAATCGGTAAGTGAAGGATGCCGCCCGTGCAATATCGTTAATGGGCTTTAACTCCAGCTGAACGAAACGTCCTGTTACCCTGGTGGTCACAGGACGCTTTGGATAATTAATCAAAATGAGATGGTACATAGCCTATGTTCAGCGCCAATGATAAAACCATTGAAACCGAAAGACTCTTGTTGCGCTTGTTTACGAAGGCGGATGCAGAACCCATTCCGATTAGAAATCAAATCAGCCATATCTTGGCTCCGTTTATGAGCTCATAGATTATATCAATTTTACTTGGTGTTACCAACTCGGTATATTAGAATGAGATATCCTGTTGTTGATAAAACGATGGGAGATGAACATTCGAGAAAGGATGGTTTGCTAAATGGAAAAAAAACGAGTTCCTGTTACTGAAGAAGACAAGAAAAAATCCTATTACAAGTATTATCTGAATGAAATGGCAGACGCTCCGCCAGAGCATTATCAGAAGGTGCTAAACGGCCCCTTAAACCCTTCGAAGGCGCTGCCCGCCAAGGATCGGAACCGCCTTTTCGAACCCGGATATTTTGAAGAGGAAATCGGTTATTGCGTCATGCCGGATGGGACAGGATATGTCTCCAATCTCGTGAAAATGCCCGGTGTGACAGCAGAAATGTTTGACTGGTGGTTTGCCTGGCACGGCCTGGACAATCTCCGCTACACCATATGGGATCATGAAGACCACTACCGCGCCGAATCCTTGCAGAAGGAGAAGGGGAGAGACCGGATGCTCAGTTACAAGGAGCGGTATTGGGATACGACCCACCTGGTCTACGAAGATTGCGGACTTGGCCCTGAAAACATCATCATCAATTTCAAGAACCCCGGTGATATGGGCTTTGACGTCTCAAAAATCGGCACCAGCGCCTGTTCGACCATTGTCTGCGCCCACGGAATGTCTCATGGCGGTCCTGGCACGATCATGTGCCATTTTATACGCGATATTGAGGGCGGCGTGGAGCTCAGAACCCGTTTTTGGATGGGATATGCGTGCATCAAAGGGCAGACAGTGAAAATGATTCCCGACGGCGTTGTGATACCCGATGTCCCGCTTCGTGCGCTCAATCTGCATAACATCAAGGAATTTACAAATCTCGCAGCTCTGCTGCCAAAGATTTACCCGGAAGAACGGGACAACTTTTAAGGAGGACTGAGTCATGATCGATACAAAGCATCAAATCCGGTTCAATCCGGAAAACTGCGTCGGCTGCAAGCTCTGCTACAAGGCCTGTTTTGTGGACGTCATTCGGTGGGATGAGGAAAAGAAACGCCCGGTTTTCAAATACGTTGAGGACTGCGAACATTGCTTCTATTGCGAGGCCATGTGCAAGAAGGGCTGCATCGAGGTTGTTCCGAACTACGAGAGCGAAAAGCTCTTGCAGACTTTCGACCGTTATCTCTAGGGAGGGGGAAGATAAATGGAAACAAAATTCGGACGAGAAAATCTGACCTCCGATGTACTGATCGTCGGCGGCGGAATTGCAGGTTTGACAGCTGCTGTTGCAATTAAGGAAGAAAACCCAAATCTCAGTGTTCTGCTTGTTGAAAAGCAGACATGCGGATATTCCGGTAAGGCCAATAAGGGCGGTGGTGTCCTACAATACTTCGATATGGGTCGTGTGACGCCGGAGGAATTTGCCGCGTATCATGCCAATACCATCGGGTGCTTCCTGGGTGACCAGGAGCTTATGGTCAAATATGTCTCCATGAACAACCTGATGTTTGATAAGCTGGTCCAGTGGGGTGCCCGTGTGCCAAAACGCGAGGATGGGAGTTACGCCGTCATACCGACCGGCCCGATGACGGCGATCATCGGCATTGATCTGGACGTTACGCTTAAGATCCGCCAGACCGCTGAAAAAATGGGCGTTAAAGTCATGGATAAGGTCGCGGTATCCGACCTGCTTACCTCAGACGGAAAAATTTCCGGCGCCACGGGTTACAGCATTCTGGACGGCAAGTTCTATACTTTCAACGCGAAGGCCGTCGTCTTAGCAACTGGCAGTCAGAACTACCGGATCGGGCCTATGTGGGGCAGCGGCCGTGGCGACGGGATCGCAGCAGCATACCGTGCCGGCGCCGAAATGCGAAACACCGAATTTGGCAACTTTGCGCAGCTGGTTAAGGTCAACAGCCATTCGGAGGTCGTCTACGGCGAAAACTTCATGTATAACAAGCTGGACCAACATGTAACCAAGAATTTCCGCACCGGGCCCGAGCCGGACATCAGCAGTTCGGCTATTGCTGAATGGTACAAGCAGATGACCGCAAACACCGGACCTATCGTCCTGAAACAGGAGCGGCCGAAGGGCGATGGGGGTGGAGGACCCTTGAGCATGCTGTGGGAACGCCCGTACGGAATGCGTTTTTGGGAGTTAAATCACAAGCGTGCCGGCGCAGTGGACGGCGATAACAATGAAGTCTGTCCCATGCTGATCGGCGAGCAGTCTCCGGTCAAGGTGGGACACGACATGCAAACGACGATTCCCGGTCTGTTCGCCATTGGAGATGTGAGCTACTGCGGTTCAGCAGCGCCTGGCGCCGTTCCCGCCCCGCCGGGACGCAACCGCGGCTCGGGCATCTTGAATGCCGTCTTTGCTGGTATGATGTGCGCGCCTACCGCTGCCGAAATTGCCGCCAAAGCGGTGCTCCCGCAAATTGATGAGAAGCAGGTTGAAACATGTGTTGAGCGGGTATATGCGCCGATCCTGCGTGAAAACGGTGTTAAGGCAAAGGATGTTGTGCGCATGATCCAGAAAGCGGTTGGTCCGATGGAGCGTTCTGTCTATATGAGTGGACACCGCATTGAAACGGCTTTACGCTATGTGGAAAAGGCCAAGGAAATGCTTGGTATGCTGCAGGCGGATGACTTCCATGAGCTGCTCAACTGCCACGAGGCCGAAGCTGCTGTTCTGTCTGCCGAGATGCAGTTCCGTGCGTCGCAGATGCGCAAGGAGTCGCGCGGGTGGTTCCTGCGCGAGGATTATCCGGAAACGGATAACGAGAACTGGCTGAAATGGATTATCGTTAAGAATCAGGGCAATAAGATGACGCTGAGCACCGAGGATGTGCCATGGGAAAAATGGCCCGTAAAGCCGAACAAATCATAGACGAAAGGTTGTGGCTTCGTTGATCAAAGTCGAAAAGAATTTTGCACAGGGGATGTTCAGCATCAAGGGTAAGGTTGCGCTTGTCACTGGCGCCACGGGCGCTCTCGGCGGGGCTGTCTCCAAGGCCTACGGCTACCAGGGCGCCAAGGTCGTCATGACGGCGCGCAACACGGAAAAGCTGAAAGCGCTTGAATCCGAATTCAAAGCTGAGGGCATCGACTGTGCCGTCATTACCGGAGACCCGGCGGTCGAGGCAGACATGAAAAAGGCGGTTGAATTTGCCGTCAAGACATACGGAGAGCTGAACATTCTGACAGTCTGCCATGGCTTCAACGCGCCGAAAGGTATCCTGGAGCAGAGCGTGGAGGAGTGGCAGAAGATCATGGACGCAGACCTTAAGAGCGTCTATGTGGTCTGCAAGGCCGCGGCCGAGCAGATGGTAGCCCAGAACAAGGGGGGCAAACTCGTCGTCACCTCGTCCGCCCGCAGCAAAATGGGCATGAAGGGATATACGGGTTACTGCGCCTCCAAGGGCGGTTGCGATCTGATGATCCAGTCAATGGCCAGTGATCTGGCGCCGTATCATATCAACGTCAACACGATCAATCCCACGGTGTTCCGCTCCGATCTCACCGAGTGGATGTTCGATCCCGAATCGGCCGTCTACCAGAACTTCCTCAAGCGCCTGCCCATCGGGCGGCTGGGCGAGGTGCAGGACTTTGTCGGTCTGGCGACGTTCCTGGCTTCTCCGGCATCGGACTTCCTCAC
This sequence comes from Clostridiales bacterium, assembly GCA_012718935.1. Taxonomy (GTDB): domain Bacteria; phylum Bacillota; class Clostridia; order Oscillospirales; family Oscillospiraceae; genus Sporobacter. The sequence continues at coordinate 45,436 of JAAYBH010000045.1, read as the reverse complement.
CGGCGGCAACTATGACGCTACCGGCGGCTACTGGGCCTGTTAGGTCGCTTTTGATATGAAAAGCATTAAAAACGTCCTCGTCGTCGGCGGGGGGATGATGGGCAAAAATATCGCCTTTGTCCTTACGGCAAACCCGGCGCTGAAGGTCGTCGTCACCGACATCGCCGAAACAGACATACGCGCGGGTATCAGGGCGAATTGCCGGCAGCTTATTGAGCACAGCGTCATCACGGAAGCTGAGCTTGAAAGCCGTCTGAACCGGATCGTCTTTACGACAGATATGGGCAGTGCGCCCGTCAGGGACGCCGACCTTGTGATTGAAGCCGTGTACGAGGACATGGCGGTGAAGCGGCGGACATTTGCCGCGCTGGAGACGCTCTGCAGGGAGGACGCCATCTTCTGCACCAACACCTCCGTTATGAGCCCTTCCGAGATCAGCGCGGAACTGAAATGCCGCACACGGTTTGCCGGCACCCATTTCTGGAATCCGGCGCACCTGATACCGCTTGTAGAGGTCGTCAAATCAGACGCGACATCCGATGAGACGGCGGAGACCGTTATGGCGCTTCTGGTATCCGCCGGCAAGAAACCTGTCCTGTGTCAAAAGGATGTGCCGGGCTTTGTCGCCAACAGGATGCAGCACGCCCTGTGGCGGGAGGCGATCTCCATCGTCGAGAACGGCATCGCCGACGCCGAGACGGTGGACATGGCGGTGAAGTACTCCTTCGGCCTGCGTCTGCCGCAATTGGGACCGCTTGAAAACGCGGACATGGTCGGCACCGACCTGACGTACAGCATCCACGATTACATACTGCCGTTTCTGGAATCTTCCGATAAGCCGTCCCCGATTCTCAGAGAACTGCGCGATACCGGAGACCTGGGCTTCAAGACGGGCAAAGGCTTTCGGAGCTGGACGCCGGAGGAGATGCAGGCAGTGAAGGACGACCTGAACACGTACCTGATAAATGTGCTGTACGGGAAATAGCCGTGTTTCGGACCGACATGGGGGTCGGTCGCTACGGAATAAGGTATATAGGCTATAGGGCGGACCCCTGTGTCCGCCCAACGGCACGATGAAAAACAACGAGAATACAGGAGGAATATATATGGGAAAGAAAGTATTTGTGGATCTGTCACACCCGTTCAGCGCGGAAATTCCCCGCTGGCCGTATTTTGACAAGCCGGTCATTGACAACACGCACACCATGGCCAAGGGCGGCGTTCTGACGCAGAAGGTCACCTGCACCATGCACACAGGGACGCACGCCGACGCGCCGCGCCACGTGATGGAGCGGGAGTTTGACGGCCGGCGCGCCCGCTATACCCACGAAATGCCCGTCGACGCCTATACGGGCGACGCCGTCTGCCTGCCCATTGAAATCGAGCGCTGGGGGCTCATCGGTCCGAAGCATCTGGAAGCGGCCTGTGAAAAAGTCGGCATCAAACCAGGTGAGCTGGAGGGCATGGTGATATGCCTGAACACGGGTATGCACCGGTTGTTCGACGATTCCAAGGAGTACTATCACTACAGCTGCGGCACCGGCGTCGAAGCCGGCAAATGGTTTGTGGAGCACAAGGTCAAATGCGTGGCGATGGACAGCCAGGCGCTGGATCATCCGCTGCACACGGCGATGGGCAACAACGGCATGACGCGGATGAATCTCCTTGGCGCGACAGGCCGGCCGATCACCGAGGAGTACATTGAACAGTTTGGCGAGGAAGCATACGCCGAATTCGACAGGGAGCTGTACATCAAGCTTCACGGGCAGGAAGCGTACATGAAGAAGTTCGGGGATCTGGAGGCCATCGGCTGCTGGGGCACCTGGGAGCCCTGCCACAAGCAGATGCTGGGTCACGGTATCGTGGGCGTGGAGAATCTTGGCGGGGATCTGGACAAGGTCTCGGGCAAACGCTTCCGGTTTTTCTGCTTCCCGCTGCGGTGGTACCTGGGCGACGGATCCATGGTGCGCTGCGTTGCGGAGATCGACGAAAGCGACTTGAACGACGTGCCGACGCGAACCTATACCTACGGAGGGAATATCTGAGGCACAACTGTCATTCCCGCGCAGGCGGGAAACCACACTCGCCGTATAAAGTAGATTACCGCTTTCGCGGGAATGACATAAAGGCTTTTCTAATGAAATGGAGTACACCAGTATGGCAGATTTAAAAAACAAGCGGATCATCACCGTCGCGACAACGGGGGCGTGGCCGACGAAGGAAAACACGCCGAACGTGCCCATCGAGCCCCTTGAGATCGCCGAGGAGATTTACAACTGCTGGAAGGAAGGCGCGGCCGTCGCGCATATCCACTGCCGCGACGACAACGGAAAAGCGGCGATGGTCTTCGAGAAGTTCGAGGAGACGGTACGGCTCGTCCGCGCGCGGCGTGATTGCGACATTATCCTCAACATTACAACCTCGGGCGGCGTGAACCTGAAGGAAGAAGACAGACTGCGGCCCTTCTACGAGCTGAAGCCGGAGATGTGCTCTTATGACTGCGGATCGATGAACTGGCAGCACAACGCCGTCTTCGAGAATAATCCGCAATTCTTGGAAAAGCTGGGTCTGATGGCACAGGAAGCCGGTGTGAAGCCGGAAATCGAGGTCTTTGACCCCGGGATGATCTACAACGCAGGGTACTATATCAAGAAGGGCATCCTGAAGACGCCGTGCCATTTCCAGTTCTGCATGGGCGTGCCGGGGGGCATTGCGGCCACGACGAAGAATCTGGTGTTCATGAAGGACACGATGGACGCCGTCGCCCCAGGCTCCACCTGGTCGGCCTTCGGCGTGGGCGCCGGCGCGATGGAAATACTCTATGCGGCGATTGCCATGGGCGGGAATATCCGCGTGGGCATGGAGGATAACGTGTTGTACAGAAAAGGCGTTATCGCCGACAGCAACATGCAGTTTGTCGCCCGCGCAAGGCGCATTATCGAGGAGTTTACCTGCGAGGTCGCCACGCCCAGCGAGGCGCGGGCGATTCTGGGGCTCGGGAAATAATCTGGAAATCGACCCCGCCTTTTCCAATTCATTCAAAACGTCCTGTAACCCTAGTGGTTATAGGACGCTTTGGCGTATATGTAAACACCGCGTGATAAGGGAGCAAAGACATCATCCATCATGACAGAAGAGACTTGACTTATAGTGAGATCAATGTAATTATCTTATTATGAGGGTAATAACGGTCATTAGACAATGTTGGAGGCGTTAACATGAACTCAATGCAAATCTTGTGTTTCCTGAAGGCGGCTCAGAACCTCAATTTTACCGAGAGTGCGGCAGAAATGTTCATTTCTCAGCCGGCGTTCAGCCATAATATTCTGACGTTGGAGGAGGAATGGGGTGTTGAGCTGTTCGTCCGCAACAACAAGCGGAAGGATACGCTCCTGACACCGGCCGGGGCTGTTCTTTATGAAGGCTTAAAAAATTTGCATGAACAGTTCGACCATCTGCTGCAGAAGGCAAAAATTATCCAGCAGGGCAAGGCAGGCACATTGCGTATCGGGCTCAGCGGCGCCGACCGGATTGACGAGCGGACCTTGATACTGTTTGACCGGTTTCAACAGAAGTATCCCAACATTGAATTGTTGCTGCGCCGGGGCAGCCACAGGGAACTGATACAGTGGCTGTACGAGAATACTCTCGACCTCTCTTTTGCTCTGAAAATTGATGTGATTGACAGGGGCTGGCTGAATTACCATAAGCTTTACAACATTGAATCCGTGCTGATCCTAAACGCCAGACATCCTCTTGCACACAAGGAAGGTCTGTCATTGATTGATTTTTGCGATGAAACCTTTATTAATATTTCGGCCAAAGAATCTCCGGTACTTAACGCAATGCTGATGCAGGAATGCAAGAAAGCCGGATTTACTCCGAACGTTTTAGATGCTGCAGATGTCAACGCACAGACGCTTTATTTGGAATCAGGCAGAGGAGTCGCTGTCGGCAGCGAAAACAATACGGCCGCATTCAATCCGCGCATGACGATGGTGCGGCTCAGAGACTTGTTTCCCATGGAGATGGTGGTCGCCTGGAACCAAAAAAACGACAATCCTTGCATACCGCTCTTCCTATCTGTTTATGAGCTCATAGAAGAAATCGATTTTACATAAGGACACCGACAAGTTAATATGAATAGTAGGGTCTCTATCAAGTTCAAGTTGATAACATGATAGAGGCCTGGTTTTTAGTACGCATAACGATGGCAACAGAGCGATAGGGGCAACAGATATGAACGATATCCTGCTGCGTGTACAGGACATAAAAATATTATTCGGGCCGATTAAGGCGTTGGATGGCGTCGATTTTGAACTCCGTAAAGGCGAGATTCACGGGCTTGTCGGCGAGAACGGTTCAGGGAAATCGACGCTGACATCAATCATGGCGGGCATCCTGCAGCACTATGAGGGGACTATGGAGAAATCCGGCCTTCCTTACAGGCCATTGAACGTTGTGAACGCTCAAGAACTGGGCGTTTCAATGGTTGTACAGGAGATGGGTACTGTGCCGGAGCTGAGTGTGGCAGAAAACATTTTTTTGGGTAAAGAACGCCTGTTTTCCAAACTTGGGATCGTGCATAAAAAGAAAATGATAAAAAGCGCTTCGGAAGCATTGGAGAACATCGGCGAGCTGACAATTTCCCCAGCGATTCCTGTAGGAATGCTCAGTTTTGAGGATCGGAAAATCGTCGAGCTTGCAAAGGCAATGGTCGATAAACCGTCTGTTTTTATCCTTGATGAGACGACAACGGCGATATCCATGCGCGGGCGTACCTTGATGTATGCAGTTATGGAGAAGCTTCGCCAGGAAGAGAAGGGCGTCGTCTTTATCACCCATGATCTTGAAGAGCTCATGACGGTATGCACGAAACTGACTGTACTGCGGGACGGAAAGATCATAGGGTCGCTGAATAAAGACGAATTCTCAGTTGAACTGATCAGGTCAATGATGGTCGGCAGGGAAATCAAAGATAATATGTACAGAGTCGATTATGATGCCACCGATACAGGAGAAGCTGTCCTGAGCGCTGAAAACCTCTGCGGAGCCGAGGTTATTGAGAACGTGAATATCGAGTTGCGCAAGGGTGAGATCCTTGGGATCGGGGGATTGTCGGACAGCGGCATGCATGAGTTGGGACGACTGCTCTTCGGATTGGATAAGGCGATATCGGGTCGCGTCCGGCTCGCAGACGGCACCCTGATAAACAACCCTGAGGTTGCTGTTGATAACGGCATCGGATATGTATCAAAAAACAGGGATCAGGAAGCGCTGATGCTCAGAGCATCCATTAGAGATAACATCGTTGCTTCGGCACTGAAAAAGAAGATTCCAGGCCATCTGATATCGCCGAAAACAGAAAATCGTCTTGCGGATGATATGGTGAGGGAATTGGCCATTAAATGTGCATCGCATAGTCAGCAGGTACGGTTCTTGTCGGGCGGCAATAAGCAAAAGGTTGTCTTTTCCAAATGGATCGGCAACGACTCAAAAATCCTGATACTAGACTGCCCAACCCGAGGGGTCGACATTGGAGTCAAATGTGCGATGTATGACCTTATCGTCAGACTCAAAGCAGATGGCTGCTCAATTGTGCTGATATCTGAGGAGCTGCAGGAACTGCTTGGCATGAGCGACAGAATTCTGATTATTAAAGATGGACGGGTCGAGAGAGAGTACGGACGCAGTGCCTCCCTGTCTGAGCACGACCTTATTGAATCCATGATATAGAGAGGGATCGTTCAAATATGATGAGCAGGTTTAAACTGTTCTTACCCTATGCAAGCCTGATTGCCGCAGCCTTGCTGTTTGCCGTGCTGACAGACGGACGTTTTATATCCGGCGGCAATGTTGCGCTTTTGCTCAATCAAACATTTACAGTTGTTTTGGTTTCAATGGGAACCACCATAATTTACGCCCACGGCGGCATGGATTTCTCCGTGGGTGCCGTCCTGGCACTGTCTCAGGTGGTCGCTGTTCTTGTATACCGGGCGACCGGTGTTCCCGCTCTTTTACTGATCTTCAGCGTACTGACCGCGGGACTCTGTGGTTTCATTACAGGAACGATTACAATCCGACTGAACATCACACCGTTTATCTCATCCCTTTGCATGCAGTTTGCCGCTAGAGGGGTTGTGAATTCAGTGCTGACAGGCCATTCCATCGGCGTCTCGGAATTGCGGGATCCCAATTGGTGGCTAAAGCTCCCGGTACTCCTGGTGATCCTGGCGTTTATGTTCGTTGTACTCAAATATTCAAGGATCGGGAAGTATAACAAGGCGATCGGAGAGAACATCAGAGCGGCGGAGATATCAGGTATTGATACGAAGAAGTACCGCATGCTGGCGTATCTCATCAGCGGCGTCATCCTCGGCATTGCGTCTTTTTTTGAACTCCTGCGTAACGGCACTGTTACAACAAACGTCGGTCAAAACCTGGAGCTCAACGTCATAATCGCTCTTGTACTGGGCGGGATGTCTCTGACGGGAGGCTACACTGTGTCTGTCAGGAGTGCTGTCATCGGCAGCTTTATCGTTGTGATGCTCGTCAATGGACTGACAATGCTTGGGCTGAAAAGCGAGTATATTGGAATCATTCAGGGAATCATTTTTCTGCTTGTCGTTCTGAGCACATATAAAAGAGACCGTAAAGGCTTGCTGCCTCGGTAAATAAAAAATTATGTATGGAGGATAACAAATGAAAAAGTTGGGTCAAATAATTAGTGTCATCCTAGTCATTCTTTTTGTTTTCAGCGCATGTTCCCAAACAAATCCGAATCCAAGCCAGGCTCCGCAATCGACTGCGCCGTCCGCAGCCCCGTCGGCGTCCCCGGAGGGCTCTGCCGTACCCGAGAAACCCGAGCTGCCGCAATATAAGATCGGCATACTGTCCTTTAAGTATACCGGCCCGTGGGTTGAGAGAATTAATGAAGCATTAAAGCCGCTTGCCGATGCGTATAACTGTGAATTTATTAACGGCAATCCGGCAGCCACGCCTGACGAAGTGTTATCCGGCGTGGAAAACCTCTGCGCATCGGGAGTCAACGGAATCATCGCTTTTGCGACAGGCAGCATGACGTCGCGCATAATGGAGACCTGCGAGAAAGCAAAGGTTTTCTTTATCGCCTGCGAAAATGACGCCAGTCTCGACAGCGGTTACGAAACCACAAAAATGAATGATTATTTTGTCGGCAGTGTGGCTCCCAATGATTATCAGACCATGTACGACATCACAAAAGAGATGATCGATAAAGGTCTGACAAAATTTGCAACGCTTGGCATGCCTCCCGGAACGGCTGCCACTTTTGACAATCGCTTGAACGGTGCCACCGCAGCAGTTACGGAAGCAGGCCTGACTCTTGCCGCTGAAGCCAGATCCTTTAACGTCACCGAAGCCGGACAGAACCTTTTAACGCAGAATCCTGATATTGAGGCAATTCTATCCGGTGTCGACACAACCACCTATATTGAGCAGCCGCTGCTTGCCGCGGGCTTGAACGGAAAAGTCCAGGTGACGACATTTGAAGACGGCGGCGATGTTCTCAACGCCTTTAAGCAGGGCACCATCACGTATGCGTGCGACGGCGCCAATGCCCGTGCACAAATCTGCTTTGCTTTGCTTTATAATGCGATCTCGGGTAATAGACTCGCAAATGCCGATGGTTCGGCGCCTGTTATCAATATGGACAACCTGATCATGCGCAGCGAAAAGGATTATCAGACTTTCCTTGATAAATCGGCATTCAGCCTGGAGGAAATTCAAAAAATCATCGTTGTGACAACCGCGGGAGCTAGCCTGGATAACGTCAATGCTCTTGCCGCTGATTTCAAAATGGATAATTTGGCGTAAGATAATTATTAAGAGAAGAAGCACCCGAGAATGCTGGTTATCCCGGCAGTCAACAAGACTGCCGGGGTAACCGGTGGCCTTGGGGGTTTAAAGGGGCATTAAAATGGGAAGGGTTAAACCTGTTGTTCTGAACCTAATTAAGACGCTGATATTGCCGATCGGCATACTTCTGCTGTTTATGATCCTGGCGCGTATTATAGGGAAGAGCGGATTTGGATCATGGGCGAGTATCCGCATGATTGCCCAGCAGACTATGATCGGCGCTTGTATTGCTTTGGCAATGACGTGCAACTTAATAAACAACAGGTGGGACTTCTCTGTCGGACTGATCGTTGTTCTATCTGTAATCATATCAGCGCCGATAGCTGAATCGCTTCACATTGGTGCGCCTGGTCTTTTGATGATAACAATCATTGCTGCCGTCATTCTCTCTCTTATCAATGCCGTCGTATATCTGCTGATCAGAGTACCGACCCTTGTTGTCAGCATCGGAACGATGATCGCTTATGAAAGCGTGGCTCTTGTATGGAGAGGCGGATCGGGCGCCAAGATCAGTGATACAGCCATGTTGATTTTTGGGAGGTCACCGTGGATTTTTGCCCTTGGGATTTTAGCCGGGCTTGTTTTCTACATGCTTTTTTCGAAAACGAGATTTGGATATAACGTTCGGGCGTTAGCGGGCAATCAGGCCCTGGCAGTCAGCACCGGAATCAAAGAAAAGCGAAATCTTCTGAGCTGCTATATATTAAGCGGTATCCTGCTGGGCTGTGCAGCAACAATGAACCTGTCCGTCTCTGGTATCGTCCAGGCGCCTATTAAATTCAACGGTGCGATGGGCATGATGTTTGAAGCGTTCCCGGCTGTGTTTATCGGTCTATATCTCTCAAGATATACAAATCTGGCGTTCGGCACATTCGTAGGGACATTTACAATAAAACTCCTTATGGCGGGAATGCTGTCCCTCGGAATACCTGCCTCGATGCAGACATTTGGCATCGGTATTTTTCTGGTGGTATTCCTGGCGGTCACCTCCAACCAAGCAAAAATCGGCGAGTACAGAAGGAAGAGAACGCGTCTTCATAAACTCTCCGGCGCGTAAAGCAGGAATACTTATATGGGAAGAATATACAGACCGTTTACGAACTTAATGAGTCCATTGACAGTTGGATGCCATACCTTTAAGAACAGAATTGTGAATGCCCCAATGGCTTTCGGCCTGATCGCACTTGATCCCGAAGCTGGCCCGCGGGCGTACCGCAAAATAGAGGCGATTGCAGAGGGGGGAGCCGCCGCAGTATATGTCGGTGAAACAAATGTCAACTTTACAGATGCTGACCGCCTTCCGTTCCCGCCCTTTGATTATTCCGAGCATGGAGGCAAGGCCTTTGAAGCGATTGGTCATTATGCGACTTTAATAAAGAAGCACGGCGCTCTGGCGATGATCGAGCTGGCACATCCCGGTTCAGAAAAAACACCTTTTGAAGGGCAGAAGGGGCCGATAGGCCCCGTGAATCTGACTCGGCCTGACGGAGTTAAGGTCGCTGCAATGACCGATGACGATATGGCCCGCGTTATAAAAGACTTTGAGGATGCGGCGAGTTTTATGAAAGCTGCCGGTTTTGACGGCGTCCTTATTCATGCCGGTCACGGGTTTTTATTCACACAGTTTTTATCGCCGAGGCTGAATACCAGAACGGATACATATGGCGGCCCGTTGGAGAACAGAGCCAGATTTCCTCTGAATATTATCAGAGGTATACGGGAACGTGTCGGCTCCGATTTTTTAATTGAAGTGCGGTTGAGCGCAACAGAAGGCGTGCAGGGAGGTATCACACTCGATGATATAGGCCGGTTTTGCAGGATGCTGGAGGGGACAGCTGATCTGATTCATGTCTCCGCCGGTCTTTACACCGAACCTATAAAAACGCGCCAATTCTCTTCAATGTATGTTCCGCATGGGTTCAATGCTGCCGTATCCGACAAGCTCAAAAAGTACACGACCCTGCCCGTCGGTGTCGTGGGAGGCTTCAATTCACCCGAACAGGCCGAGCAGATAATTGCCGAGGGCATGGCGGACTATGTGATCCTTGGACGGCAGATGCTTGCGGACCCGTATTTTCCTGCGAAAGCATTTAACGGGAAGGCTGACGAAATCCGTCGATGCATCCGCTGTTTTAATTGCTTCCCAGGCTCACCGGAAGAAGGATATAAAGACATACCCTGGTCAAGCGCCGAGCTGTCCAAACGCGTCGGAAACTGTACAATCAATCCAATTGCCAATCTGCCCATTGACCTGGCACTCTTTCCCACCCCGAGTTCACCAAAAACAGTTCTCATCGCTGGCGGGGGACCAGCCGGTATGCAGGCAGCGATAACAGCAGCAGACCGCGGTCATCGGGTTGTACTCGCGGAGAGCGAACACAGGCTTGGGGGAATGCTGAATTTTACCGAGACAGATGTTTCAAAGCAGGACCTACGGGATTTCAAGAATCTCCTTATTCGGCTTACAGAGCGCTGCGGGGCTCAGATTCTCCTAAATACCGTTGCAGACGCGACCTTGATACGTAAGCTCCAACCGGACGCTGTTATACTGGCTGTGGGATCCCGCCCAGCCGTACCGTCCATCCCTGGAATAGACAAAATACAGCATGCTGTCGATGTATATAAAGGCTATCCGATGGGAAAACGCGTCATTGTGGTGGGCGGCGGTCTTGTCGGCTGCGAGACTGGTCTGCATCTTGCCAAAACAGGCCATATGGTTACGGTTATTGAGAAATTACCGCGAATAGCAAACGATTCCTTCGGAATGTACAGAGAAGCGTTGACCATGGAAATGGAAAGTGAGGGAATTAAAGTCCTTACGGAAATGCGTTGCCAGAAGATAACACCGGGATCAGTCCGTATCGTCGACAAAGACGGGAATGAAAGTGTTTTGAAAGGCGATACTGTCATATATGCGCTGGGTATGTCCCCCAATTCAACCGAGGAAATTGACAGCATTACTCAAAACATAAGAGTGTACAAGGTCGGTGACTGCGCACGGCCGGGAAAAGTTGAATCAGCTGTAAGAAGCGGATTTTTGGCTGCGCTCGAAATTATGTAGTCCCGCAGCCTCAAACGAACATCGAATTCATAATAGATGCTGCAGAGTTCATCTGCACTAAAGAAAGGATGACAAAAAATGCCGGTACCCATCACTGGTGCTGAAATGAACAGCCCGCTTTACAAGTATTTCGTAATGGAAATGGCGACCCCACCCGCCGAGAGTTACAAAAAAGCAGAAACACCGCTTGATCCGGCTAAGGCACACAGAGCTCCCGACCTCAACAAGCTTTTCGACGAAGGTTATATGTACGGAGAGATCGGCTATACCCAGTTTGAGGATGGCACCGCAATGCTTGCCAATCATACACTGATGCCGGGCGTCACACCCGATATGTTCGACTGGTGGTTCGCCTGGCATGGCCTGGAGCCGCTCAGGTATAAAATATGGTGTCATGACGAGCACCACCAGGCCATTACACGGAATCCTGAAAAAGCCCGGGATTCGTCACTTTCAATGAAAGAGCGTTATTGGGATACAATTCACGACGTCAAGGAAGCCATGTCGCCCGAGGGGCCTGTCCTTGATATAATGATCAATTTCCGCAATCCTGCCGATATCGGCTTTGATAAGGAAAAACTCAAAGACTTCAAGGGCACGATCGTCTGCGCCGGAAATGAACACGCGCCTGTCATCATGGTGCATTTTGTCCGCCCAACAGAGGGAGGGTCGGAGCTCAGGACCCGCTTCTGGACCGGTTGGGGTGTCCGGGAAGGGAAGCCGTTTAAAATGCTGCCTGACGGCGCAAAAATCCCGACTGACGGCGTCAAGGAGCTTCTTCTTCATAATATCAAGGAATTCACAAATCTTGCGGTAATTCTGCCGAAAGTGTATGCGGAATTCAAGGATCAGTTCTGAGAGATTTCACCAGCTTGCGGAAACAGAAAGCGTTTCTACCGGTTTGACTCTCAAAAACAGTCAAGCCCTTCCTGCTGCCGGTTTTCAGGAAGGGCTTGATCCGCCTCAGAGCGCTGGGTACATTGTCCAACGCATGTTTTCCAGTTCCTCCGCAATGACTTTGCTTACCCACCATTCACTCAGGCGATTGCTCGGAAGATAATTCCCATTTTTTCCCCAGGCAGCGATCGTTTCACGGATTTCGTTCCGGATATCGCCTGTTAACTGTCCCGTCCGGTCGCAAAGCTCGTATTTCTGCACATCAAAGCCGACAAAGAAGGTGAGTTTATCGCTGGTCAGCTCTTTCATTTTCGGAATGTCATTGATCGGCATGCAGTTGAGGCAATCAACGCCAATTTCCGCGAGCTCGGGTATGATGGGTTCGATTAGCCCGCATGAATGCAGATCAAAAAAGATCCCGTGGCTGTGGCAAACGGCAACGACCTTTTGAATCAGCGGTTTGAATATCCGCCGCCAAAGCACCGGTGAGAGCATCATGCTTTTCTGAGTACCGTAATCGTCATGGAAATTGATAATATCTGGTTTGTAGTACTGCGCAACCTTGTTGATCAGTTGACATTTAAAATCGGTAATCGCGGACGCCAGTGCTATAAACTCCTCCTGATCGGTCAGAAGGGCAGTGAGCGCCTCCTGCATACCCATCAGTGCGTGTATCCTCTCAAAGGGGCCTTCCTTAATCAGGACCTCCATCAGCTTGTTTTCTCTGTCAAAAACATCGACTTTATCAACAATGACTGCGTTATCCCAGTCCCACAGATCCAGATCCGGGAATTTAACCTGCTCACGCCATTTTGAGATATCGGTCAGAACCCTCGGCGCCATCGGATCGGGGATAGCCGCCGGCGTTTCGGTACGCCAAAGAACTCCGAACCAATCAAGGCCTCCCTGTTCATACGGCGGTACCTCATTAAAGCCGGCCGGCAGAATCATCTGATGTCCTTGTGACAAATCAGGGAGGTGATCAGGTAACAGATGTCTGTAACATCGCAGGATGTTTTCTTTCTCTTTCATGATATCCTCCGATTAGTGTGTTTGATAGTAGTTTTTAGCGTAACTGTGATAGAAATCACGGATAATTTCTCTTTTCTTGTTTGCAATCGGATCGTCGGCAAATCCCATAAAGCTCGCTGTGAAGGAGAATCCACCGCCGGGCGCAAACGTGTCAACGTATGTATAAAGCGCTTCGCGCAATGTCTCATCGTCAATCAGCGGGCTGCTGAACTTACCCTGATTATCCCAGCAGCCGCACAAGGCCAGTTTGCCGGCGTATTTCTTTTTTATCGCCACCAGATCGTTCGAAACCTGTGCTGGATTCCAGCTTTTGATGCCGAGTTCCAGCCAGTCGTCGATGAAGCATTCACAGCGCCCACAGTCGTGACGCTCTAAAAGGATACCGTTTTCCAAGGCGAGATCGGCATGTTTTTTATGGAAGGGTTTTACAAGCTGCCGGTACATATCCACGGAAAAGAACGGTGAGCGATAGGCGGCGTCGTCATCCATGATGGTATAGAGCTCGGGCTTCAGATACCTGAGTTGCTGACGCATGACGTTCAGATAGTGCTCGGAAACATAATCAAAGAGAGCGTAGACCTCTTCAGGCTCCTCAAACATTGCCATCAATGCCTGCTCAAACCCCATAAAGCTGACCAGTGTCAAAAAATAATCCCCGCCGACACAGGAAACCGCCATATTAGCGCGATCGATCGTATCGATCTTCTTCTTGTAGTATGCCTCCCAATCCCTATGCCGCGTGTCGGGGTTTTTAATGACATCACGCCATTTTCGGATGTCATTCAGAAGTGTTTTCCCGGGCGCCGGCATGGCACCGTTATTGATATCCTTGCTGCCGACATATTCAACTCCGTACGCCGTCATCACCGGCCCGTTCGGTGCCGATTGAGGTGTGAGCATCTCGTCGCCGATAGGAGCACTGTGCGTTGCATACAGCATTGATGGTATAAATTCCGGGATTTCACCATGGAGCATCTTGATATAGTTTTCTTTCGGTGTCAATGTCATTTGTATGTTTCCTTTCAATAGCGCATCAGCGTATTCACGCAGCCGTGTTTTGTGTATTTATGATCATCAGGTATTTAATAAATTGTTTTTACGCGTTGTACGACGGAATAGTTTTATTGTTTGACGGGGAGGATGACAGTGAAACTCAATTTAGGTATGATTATGGATTACCTGGAAACGCCTTATGAACACGTTGTGGGATGTCCGGGTGGCGCGATGAATCTGATAGGCATATGTCCCTTTATCGCAGAACGGCCTTATGCCGAGGATATTTTGTATTTGGCACAGTGGCCGCAGCTTCGGGAACTGCACCGGTTACCTGAAAACGTTATCTGTCTGGGTGGCGGAGGTAACGCGGTTACGCTGCTTGATAAACACCAGGTCAGGGGGTTGATTTACTCAGCTGACAGCAACCAGTCAGCCATCATGCTTGAAATACAGAACAGCTTCTTCAAATATGCCGACCATGAACGGGCATTATTGGATGCGCTTCTGACGAACAAGTCGCTTCAGACGGTACTCAATGCCTGTGCTGCGTTTCTGGATTGTCACGTCTCTCTCTATGGTTCGGATATGGCTCTTCTTGGGTACAGCGACATCAACCTGCCGCCGGATAGCAATACTATCTGGCAAGAGACGCTCGCAGCCAATCATTGGGTATTACCCATGAACCCGGGAGAGACAGCCAAGGAACGCCAGATAAAATCGAAGCCGAGTCCGCGATCGACCTTTCTGAGTTCAGGCGATGCCAGCCGGGACTATATCAGTATTTCGTTCGAATACAAGAGTTCGCGTGTCGCGACTCTGATCTTTTCAAGGACTTATGGCGCTCTGTCAGGTCATCACCTGTGGCTGACAGACTGTATAGCAGAAATCCTGCATAAAACCGTGATTGAACGGTTTAACACCTTTGTTGACGTACATGACTACTTCCGGGCGAGCATTACAACAGCGCTTCGCTATTCGACCGTTATGGAATCAAAATTCCTGCACACAAATATGGCGCGTCTTGGTTGGCGTACAAACGACGACTATCAGATCCTGCTTGTGAAGCTTCCACCGGAGGATAAGAATATAAGCCATTTTTTGTATGATTACGAGAATGTTTTTGCAGGCTCCTATTCCGATTGTGTTGCCTTTTGGTTTGACGACTTCATCTTCGTGCTGCTGCACAATGACGCTTGCTCCTTGCTCGAGAAAAATATACCGCTGTTGAAAAAACAGCTGAAACTGAACAATGGGTCATGCAGTATCGGCATGAAGTTCTGCGATTTTAATATACTGAAGCTTCAATATAACCTCGCGATGCTGCCGCACAGAGTCTCATCTCTGTCGAAGTGCCGCATCAAATACTACCGCGACGTCCTTGGAATGCACATCATCAACGATCTGAGTTCCTGTTTTCCGCTTCGTGCTGTGTGCCATCACGCAGCCTTTCGCTTGCAGGAATATGATATCGCAAATAAAACAAATTTTCTTGAGACGCTGGAAGCCTATCTGCTTAGCAACAGGAGCCTCTTAACCGCATCAAGCAAACTGTTTATTCACCGAAGTACCCTGGCCTACAGGATCAAGTGCATAGAAAATATTACGCCGATGCAGCTTGAGGATCCCTTCGAACGTTTACACATTCTGCTCTCCTGTATGATTTTGCGTCTGATCAACAACAATGCGCTTTCCGATGTTGATTATCCCGGCGCAACCCCAAGAATTGCCCCCGGGTCGCACCCCGACACATATACGGACCAGAATGAAGAGACAGCGCAGCGCAAAGGATTCTCTTCATAGCGCCTAAGGCTCATGCCGGTATTCTGTTTCTTTCATGTAGCTGTATTTCACGCGGAATATTTCACCTGTTTCTTTGCGTTTCCAGGCAATACGCTGGTTGATCGGATGGTTCATCCGGATTGCACCCTGAACGGGGCAATCGGATACGCACGCACCGCAGAACCAGCATTCGTCGGGATATGTGACGATCGGCGGCTTACCTCTTTCCGGGTTCGGCAGCATGACGTCGCAGCGGCAGACATTGACGCACGTATTGCAGCCGATGCATTTCGTTTCGTCAAAGGCAACGCATTCGTTTGGTACAGCGGGATTCGGTAAAAAATACGCGTTATACATTTTTCTCACGCTTCTTTACAGCAGTAACGTTTATAACAGGAGCGGAAGGATTCCTCGCTGCGCCAATAGTAGTATGGAATCTTTTCAATGGCTGCCTGTTCATTCCGGAGCGAAACCGCAATAAAGTAACCGCAACGATCTCCATTGTCAGGATAATCCAGCCTGTTAAGCCCGAGCCTGGGGCTGCTGGCTTCTCGTGCCAGACATAGGTGAAGGATGATCTCACAGATTGTCAGCCTGGTTTCCACCTCGAGGGCTTTTCCCAGATCGTGCGGGTTCGCCGCGAAGGTGCTTGCCAGTTCGTTCTCACGGATTGAATTAAACCACCAGAGCCCCATCTCCATGATTTCCTTGGTCCTGTAGTCTCCGCAATAATCCTGCATGATGCGGCACAGCCCCAACTGGACTTCCTTCCATCCGTACCCCTTTTCCCGCTGAACATAGGCATAGACACGCTTTTTTTCGGCCTGAATCTGCGCTTGGGAGGGCTGGACGAGCATTTGGGATCGCGCGTAGACAGCCGCATTACGCCCGGCGTACCGGCCTGTGGAAGCGGCTGAAGCCGCTCCCGACACACCGGCAATTTGGTTGCCCGCGGCGTAAAGGCCGTCCAGCGTGCTTTTAAGTGACCAATCCACAACAATGCCCCCGCCGCCCATAAACGCGGTGTCGCGGATATTGGGTCCTCCGATACCGGGCGCCTTCACATCCCACCATGTCAAATCAGCGCCCGTATACTCGGGTGAGAGAACATTTGCCTGGAGCATATCTTTTTCCGGATCAAAGCCTGCGTTTTGGAGGGTCTCAAGAATGGGAACCCTTGTTTTACCTTCATTCCCGAGCATCAGCCCGAAAACGGCACGGCGCTCGTAATCCGGAAGGTTCGACAGATCAGCGAAAAAAGGCAATTTATACTCTCCGGACCGGATTCGGCTTTCCAGATCATCAATCAGGGAGGGGCCCCTTAGATCGTAGGGGATATGCTTTCCTCCGCCCAGCATAAACCTTTGGCCTGGCGCAGGTTTCATCCGATCCTCGACGTTTGTCAGGATATTGCCGTCGCGATCCTGCCAGGGAATTTCCTTGCCGGTCGCATCAACAATCGAGCATGGGCGCCACGTGTTGTCGCAATTGCCGGTACCATAAGCCGGATATCTTCTGCCGGCTGAGCTCGAATGGCTTTTTTCCAGCATCATCAGTTTGGCGCCGGCACGCCAGGCCATCACATCGCCGTCTCCGGCGCTGTTCGGGTCGTCATGATTTGCATTGGAACCGACGAGATCCGTGGCAAACTCCCACAGACGCAACGGTTTACCGGTGGACAATATCGTTGTCTTTGCCTTGAAAATGAAGAATTCACCCGTCCTGGTATGAACGCCGGTCGCCCCGATTATCCGATTTCCCGCCTTGCCGCCTTCGTTCAGGAGTGATGTCGCCATGACCCTGTCATACATTTTAATCTTGAGACGCTTCATTTCCCTGTAAAGCGCCGGCTTCAGGTCGGCGCCTTTCAGGCGCAGCGTATGCTTGTTTTCATAGTCATACGCGAACATGAGTTTTGTCTCTTCGTCCCTGAAGGGCGCCCCGGCGAACTCATCCTGACTGTCCCGGATATCGATGCCGTATTCCTCCAGCTCGAGTACCGCCTCCCAGCTCTCCTGCATGGTGATATAGGAGGCAAATTCCATTGCGTAGGGGTCATCTTTCACTCTGACGGTAATTTTTTGTTCCAAAATCTCATCGGGCGTATATTTTGAGCAGGGATTCGTATAGACGGAACCCCAGTGGTCTATACCGACGCCCGCACAGCCGCTCCGGATGATCGCTGCTTTATCCGTCACGATGACGCGTGCGCCTTTTTTTGCGGCGTTTATCGCAGCAAAAGACCCGGCCAGGCCGCCGCCGATGACAAGCACATCACATTCGTCGGAGGTTTCCTTTTCGTAAGCGACCTTGTAGGGCCATTGAAGCGGCAGACATCTTGCTATGTAGTTTCGGTATTCCATGGGTAATCCTCCTGATATCCGCATTTGTCAGTACAAGACACGACAGAGCGGTCTGCTGTTGATCAGCTCTATTTAGCTGCGTTCCGCGTCGTAATACTCACGGCTGTAACAGTACAGCTCGCTGACAATGCTCCAGGCCTTTTCAGGATGCATCTCGAAAATATTGACATAGGCGCCGCCGTTTTTGCCGTAGAGATTTACAGTGTCGCGGAGTTTGTTCGTCATTTCTTCCAGTGAATAGGCCTGACCGGCAACCGCGCCCTCGACGAAAACGTTGAAGCCGATTTTGTCTCCGTATTTGTGCTTTAAGGCTGGGATATCGACGGCCCGGCGCTGCAGCTGCAAAAAGTCCATACCAAGATCAATCATATACGGGATAAAACGGGTGATATTGCCGCAGCAATGAAATTCAAACAAAACTCCCTTTGATTTTATATGGTTCACAATGCGCTTTGTCGGCTCAAAGACGATCTCCTCCATCATCATTTCGCCGAAGAAGGTATCCTTTTCCGTACCCCAGTCATCGTGATAGGTAATGAGATCCACCGGATACAGACTGGAGATCAGATCCACATAGCTGATCGTGAAATCCGCGAAGCGGTCAAGAAAACCCCGGACGGCCTCAGGCTCAGACGCGAGCGCCAGCATGGCACCGGTATATCCGCCCAGGACGGAGACAAGACGCTCCGTCGCGCCCTGGCCGATGTTGATATGCATCACTCTGGACGGGTCGTACCACTTCCTCATGAATTCAGTTGCTGACGTCGAAAAATCCCACTCACGCAGATCGGGGAATATGATGTCGCGTTCCCACTGGGTGATATCGTCGCACAGGACAAAACCCGGCGTCAGCATCGGACCGCCTGCCGTGGTGACCCAGGTCCAATTGGTGTGAAACCAGTCAAAAAAAGTATAATTCTCTTTAGCAGGTCTTGAGATGTCGGCACTGGACTGCATGCCTCTGACATCTCCGGTTACCAGGTCCTGTGCCATCAGTGTTTGATTGTCGGCGAGAGAACTCGGCATCCAATACGGGGTTTTCCGCTGAGCAGCTAGCTTGAAATTTTCCTTCGGGGAAACGGGAAAGTTGAATGCCGGAAGCTCCAGTTCGAGAGTGCCGCGTAATTTTATTTTGGATTTTTGGGCATTCGGATTCCCGTAAACCGGCCTGTCGTACTTCATGCAAATCGGATCCCCTAACTATTATGGTTGTATGAGAATTATCTATATGCTGTGATCGTGTCTTTTAATTAAGTCGTTCTGGCAGTCCCGGCTGAGCTCGACAAAGTACGCGCTGAAGCCGGCAATCCGGACAACAAGATCCTTATACTCCTCCGGACTGGCCTGGGCTTCCCGCAAAATTTCTGCGGAGACGACGTTATACTGGACCTCCATACCGCCGTTTTCGAAATAAACAAGCGTCATGTCCCGAAGCTTCTCAATGCCGTCGTGCCCGCTGAGCGCGCTCGGATGGATTTTCAGGTTTACCGCGAGGCCGTCCATGTATTTCGAATGATCAAAACAGACAGAAGAGGTAAAGACGCCGGTCGGTCCGTTTAAATCCCGGCCCTGGGCCGGTGAGCTGGCGTCTGCGATGGGTTCTCCCGTGAATCGCCCGTCCGGCGTCGCCCAGGTGGTATAGCCCTGGGTCACATGATCCGCGGCGCCGTAGAGGCCGGCTTTGTAATTCGTGCAGCGCATGCTGCTACATTCCTTGCAGGCGTCATAATATGTGTCGCAAATCCACTTCATCTCCATGTCGGCATAGCTGTCGCCGTTGCCGTAGTGCGGCACCTCAGTGAGAATCCGCTGGCGGAGCGGCTCGTAGCCCTGCCAGTTGGCCATGACGGCATTATAAAGCTCCCGCGTCGTACAGATCTTCTTGTCGAAGCACATATACTTAATAGATGTCAGACAATCGGCAATTGTAGCAAGGCCGGTGGCTGTGCCGCCGTAGGAGTTGTACTTGCAGCCGCCCCAGGTTGCATCCATGCCCGTTTCCATGCAGCCTTCCATGCTCAGGGATACCAAATTTTCCGTACCGTAGAACTGATGCAGATACTCCGTGTAGTTATCCACGCTGACCTGAAGCTTGATGAGGTAGTAGACAAGCTTCCGCATGGCCTCGCGGACCTCTTCAATGGAGGTCATTTCGTAGAGGTACCCAGTATGGATCGTGCACTGCTCTCCGTTAAAAGGGTTCTTGCCGTCGTTGATTGCCATACTGAAGACGACACCGTAGTTGAGGCTGGAGTACGGTGCTGTGTTGCCGTTGGCACAGGGGTATTCCATTCCGGGGCCCATGATCTCCTGGCAACCCATGATGGCATATTCCCGCGCGTCCTCAATAGAAAAGCCGTTCTCCCGCACCAGGCCTTTGATGATGACGTCGTCGTTTTGGAACAGTGGTAAGCCGCCCACGAGCTTTGTCGTCTCAATGGCGAGCTCCCAGATTTCCTTCGGCGTATCCTTGTTGATGCGGAGGGAAATGGTCGGGTCATGCAGCTTGAGCCGCGCGATAGACTCCAGAACCATATAGCTGACAGGATTTGTGGCGTCTTTCCCGTCGCGGTCCACACCCCCAATGGTGGTGTGTTGGTATGTAATGGCTCCGATCATATGGACGATATACTGAGTCCCGCCGCCGTAGCAATTGTTGAGCTTGAGAAAATACGCGTCCACGATTTCCTGCGCCTCATCCAACGTCAGGGCGCCGGATTCAATATCCCGCTTGAAATATTTATATGTGAACTGATCGAACCGTCCGATCGAAAAGGCTGCGCAGCCGTCCTGATACAAGAGAAGCTCATAGAGGAGGGAGGCCTGTACGGCTTCCCAGAAGGTGCGCGCGGGATTCTCGGAGATCCAGTAGAGGCTGTCGGACATGCGTTCGAGCTCCGCCTTCCGGACGGGATTCCTCTCGGCCGCCGCCTTCTGAAGGCATGCGTCGCCATAGCGGCGGATAAAAATGGTCGCCGCATCACATGCTATGACGGCGGAGGAGTAAAACAGATATTTCTTGACATCGCGGCCCATGACATTGCCGAAATGACTGTCCAGCCAGTCCTGCGCCTGTTTTCGGATGGCGCCGTAACCCATGTCAATGATTTTTCTATGCCCCGGAATCATGTGGCCCGGCCGACAGCCAATCAGATGCTTCATGAATACGGAATGCTTTGTTGCACCCAGCCGTTTCAGCTCATCAATACCCGCCGGCGCCCAGCCGTCTCCGATACAATCGAAGGTTCTGCCCTTCCAAAAATCCTGAATTTTTTCAATATTCGCCACATCCTCCGGCGAAGCGACCAGCCGCAAATCCTCTGTGGCCGGATTGTGCCATAGGCCATCTGCTTCCAGTTTCCACTCGCCTCGCCGAATACTGTCGACCAACCAGCCGTGACCTTCTTTACCCTCCGGGTAACAGACATGACTGCTAAAGTATCGGCCTCTGTTGCCCACGAGCACATCGTCATCCTCGACGCGCAGGGTTACATTGGAGGTCACCGCTTTTAGAAGAGTTGGTCTTCTGATGGTGGGAACGAGGTTGATAATATCCTGATAAGCTTCCGTTACGATCATCGCGCGTTCGGAGTCGAGCCGGATCACACGGTTGCGGATGCGGTCGCGCATGCGTGAAATGCGACTGGAAATCGGCCTGAAATTGTACATAATACCACATCCTTTCAGACGAAAACATTCCATGTATTTACGATATCATATCTTTTCCGATTTAACATTATTTGCACAGTCTGAATTCCACATCTCATATTTGAACCCGGAAGCGAAGAACATGCCTTTACAAACCGCGGCGCTATGCTTCGTCGGCATAAAGAGTCTCAGCTGCGGCACGCGCCCAGGTCAGCGCGCGACCATGACTGTTGCCGCTGAGCAGCAGAGGATAGTCAACGCCGTAGAGACCGCCGGATACGTTGCCTACCGCCAGCAGACCGGAAACAGGACGGTGGTCTCTGTCCAGAACGCGCATCTTTGTGTCGATCAGAAGTCCGCCAAAGACGTTGAGGAGCGCAGGACCCCACTTCAGGGCGTAATAGGGGGGCTTGACGATGGGAGTGAGCAGATTGGCACGCTTGCCGTAATCAGGATCATCTCCCAGCTCATACAGCTCATTATACCGATTGACGGTCTTGATAAGATTGTCAACGGGGACGCCGATCTTTTCAGCCAGCTCCGCGATGGTATCGCAGCAGACACAGAGACCATTTTTGATGTAATTGTCGATGGATTTCTGCACATCGTTGTTCTCATCCCACGGCCGGCCATAAACACAGATCAGCGGGTCGACAAACTGACCCCCGCCGTATTGGGCGAGCTTCGTGCACTCCTCAAACCACTTTGCGTCAAAAATCGTGTACGCAAAGTCACCGCGGGGCTGCATGAGGCAGCGAATGGCCTTGGCCTGGATCCACGTGTCCTCGTTCATAAAGCGGTTGCCCTCGCGGTTGACGTGCAGAAAGAAGAAGCAGTAATAGGCGTAGGCGATAATGTGCAGGGACAGTGCCCACGGCCCGTCTTCAAAGGCGCCACCGGCCCAGTAACCCATTTTGTGCCCGTCTCCGGTGTTGAGGCCGGGCGGGTAATAGCCGTTCTTCGCGGGCTTGAGACCCAGCGGAGAAAACTCCGACAGCATCTCCGGGTTGCCGCCGATGTCGCCCGTGGCGAGCACGATGCCGCGGGCGCCTTTGTAACGCCTGTATAGGCCGTTCTCGTCCTTGGCGATAGCGGCCGTGACGCGGCCGTCGGTTTTTTCCAGCTGCTCGACCTTCGTTTTGCGGATGACCCTGGCGCCGCCGGTAAGGGCGATATCCTCCATGATCTCACAGACAAGCGCCGCACCGGTAAATTTGTACTTGCTGTCCTTCTTTTTTGAAAGGAACTGGGTGCCTGGGTATTCTGTAAAATCCGGCCCCTTATAATTCCCCCCGTGAAGCACAGGGGACGCCTCATCCCCGGCACATTCCAGAAGCCATTCAAAGGCCTCCTCGCTCTTGTTGATAAACAACCACAGGAGATCCTCGTTGACCCTGCTGCCGCAGATGCGCATCCAGTCCCGCGCGAACTGCTTCTTGTCGATGATGACGCCGTTCTCGCGCTGGATTTTTGACCCCACAGACGCCACGTGCGCGCCATGGGATACGATGCCGTGAAATTTCTCCAGCACAATGCTCTTTACACCGAGCTGCGACAGCCGGGCAGCCGTGGACAGGCCTGCGATGCCGCCGCCGACAATGACCACATCCGTTTCGATCGTCTCGGCGATCAGAGTCTCGTCAATCACGTCAGGCGGTTTGTCCCACGCATGCCGAACGGTATACTCGGGGTATTTTACCTGGTCTCCGTAAAAAAGATATTCCATAGCTCGACTCCTCGTAAACGTAGTGATTATTCCGTCTTCATAGTGTCCCAGCCTGGTGATGCCACCACTATAACACAGAATAAAACCTGTTTCAGGATACGGGGACCACATTGTAGGTATGCACATATTAAGCTAAGCAATTTGAATGCCGACAGTGGTATGCGTGAGAATAACCCAGCACTGGCGGAGAGAGCGTGATTCGTCAATATACACCAAGAAATATTGAAAGCGTCAATTAAGTCTAATGAAACTGCATAAACATTATATCCGCAGTCCGAACCCATTCCTGGGTGTATATGATAATATTCAATAGATGCATAATCCGATTCATGCCCGAGCAGTATAGCCCGCGCTGCGAAAAGACAAAAACCTAGTGGCTCAAGAAAGATTTAGGAGGGTATCTACTTATTATGAAAAAAGCACTGACAATCCTTCTCGCAGTCCTCATGATCGTATCGTTATTTGCCTGTGCTTCTCAGAGCAGCGGCACCAGCACACCTGCCTCCGGAGCACCCGCTTCCAGCGCACCCGCCTCCAGTGCACCCGCTTCCGGCGAGCCGGCCTCGGACGACAGTAAATATCCCAAAGAAGCAGGATTCTTCGACCCGGACTTCGATTACACAAAGTATGATAAATACAAGGTTGCTTTCCTCAGCATGACGGCTGGTGAACTTTGGGATGCATTTGACGTCGCCTATGAAAACTGGGCAAACAAAGTCAATATTGACTATACAAATCTTTGGGCGCCCACACAGTACAGCGCCGATGAGTTTCTCAGCGGCATGCAAACCTTCGTCGATCAAGGCTTCGACGGACTGATCCTCGAGGCGGGTACACAGAACTACGAGCGTGTCGCGGAAATACTGGGCGAGGCTGGTGTTGAGTGGGTAAGCGGTCTGGGTGTGGCCCGTGCTTCCTCCGGCAGCTACCAGCTCCTCCATCCGCAGGTCGGCTTTGACAATTTCACCATCGGCATGCAGACGTTGGATTTGCTTGTTAAGTGGAAAGACGAGACATTCCCGGACGTTCCTTATGATAAAGTCGGCATGCTTCTTTTGGACTATTCGTACAGCCCCGACATTCACAACCGCGGGATTGGCATGGAACAGCAATGGGCAAAGCTCCATCCGGAATTCGGCGCATTCGATCCGGCTCCTGATAAAAACCCCAAAAACTTCTTTATCGGGGATATTGCCAGCGCGCAATATCCGGACCAGACAGCGGCGCAGAACCTGGCGACGCAGTTCCTCTCAAACCCCGGTGACATTGAAGTTTGGCTTATCGGCACACCGGCCGATCTCTATTCCGTCGGTGCAGCCAATGCGGCCGACAACCTCGGCATGACAGATAAGGTATGCACTGCCTGTCAAGGCGGCGTCGCCCTGCCCACCCGCTGGGACAGCGGTATTGACGACGCATGGCGGTTTGCGATATTCAGCTCTCAGCAAATTTATGCTGAGCCGATCGTCTGCCAGCTGTGGGCCTATATGTCCGGCCAGGCCACACCCGAAACCATCTTCCAGGATTGGGTCAATGTCAATGACAAGGGCGATGTTAAGGACGAAAACGGCAAGGTCATTGAAGAGCACAGCTACGCAATCATGATGCTGCCATATCAACCTTTGACCAAGGACAATTATAAAGACTATCTCGAGTGGACTGACCTTTACGCCTTTGGACCCGGCGCGGAGGGTGTGTGGAAGTATCCGCCTGTGACGGACATCAACCTG
The DNA here is from genome assembly GCA_012718935.1 of Clostridiales bacterium. Lineage (GTDB taxonomy): Bacteria > Bacillota > Clostridia > Oscillospirales > Oscillospiraceae > Sporobacter. The sequence continues at coordinate 20,308 of JAAYBH010000045.1, read as the reverse complement.
TTCCCGACGCGCGCCACACCTCCCGCAAGCTATAAAGTAGCCAACGGATAAGCATTCCCTCCAATTGAGATGACAGTTCCCGGAAACCGGCTCCTCATATCTTCTGGGAGCCGGTTTCCACGCTGAACGCAAATGCCGGGACATTGTGCTGCAAAGCCTGAGATTCAGCTCAGTGGCCGTATTGAGAAATAAGGTATTAAGGAGGTTTGTATGGATAATTTATCCAGAACTTCATTTCTCAAAAGAATGATTCGATCCCAAGCCTTTACCCTTGTCATTCTGCTTGCAATATTGATTCTGATTTTTACAATTCTTGCATTACTGAATGATGCCAGATTCTTCAGTGCCAATACATTTATCGGCATCCTTCAGGATCTTGCCGTTCCGGCCTTTCTCGCTATTGGCGCCGCATGCCTGATTGTGTCCGGGGCCATTGATCTGTCCCAGGCTTCGGTCGGAGCAATGACGGGCATTATTGTCGCCATCTCCATATCCTGGTGGGGCCTGCCCTGGTATCTCGGCGTCATCATTGCCCTTGGTTTGGCAGGCACCGTCGGCTTGATCAACGCAATACTTGTCAATGAGCTCAGGCTCGTTCCCTTTATCGCGACAATGGCGATGACCGCCATCGTCAAAGCGATCATGCTGCTGCTTGCAACAGATTCTCAGGGCGTCATGCAGAGCAACATTAATTTTAAAGACTCCACGCTCACCAGTGTCGGCAATTATTCTGTGGCAGGTTTTATACCAGCGACCGTTTTTCTTGTCATAGTCGCCTTCATTATCTACGGCTTGATTCTAAAAAAGACAAAAATGGGCAGGAGCATCTATATGATCGGCGGAAATCCGATGGCCTCACGGCTCTCCGGCATTAACTCCAAGAAGATTTCTTATTTTTTGTTTATCAACTGCTCACTGCTTGGAGGCTTATCCGGCGTGATCTATACGGCACGTTCAAAGCAAGGCAGTCTGCAGGCGCTGAGCGGTGATCAGTTTACAGGGCTTACCGCGGCAATTTTAGGCGGCATCTCCTTTTCCGGCGGCTCAGGCGGCATGGGCGGCGCTTTTGTCGGACTGCTTTTACTCAAGACCTTCTACAAGGGCATGATGATCGGCGGCTCCAGTACATATCTCACATCGGTGTTGTCGGGTGCGCTGCTGATTTTTGCGCTAACGCTCGATGTCTGGAGTCAGAAGCGGCAAAACAAACGCCTCGGCGTTTAGTTTGAATTTCCTGAATCAACATGATAGAAAGCGAGAGCAGCTTTTATGGAACTGGATCAAAAGAGCGAAAATAGAGTTGAAAACAGCAGCTCCGGCCGGTATCTGGAGTTTAACGGTATATCGAAGGCTTTTCCGGGTGTTAAAGCGCTGGATAATATCAGCTTCAGAGCCGACGGCGGGAAGGTTCTGGCGCTCCTCGGGGAGAATGGCGCGGGTAAGAGTACACTTTTGAAAATCATGAGCGGCGATCTGCGTGCCGACGAGGGGACGATCATAATGGACGGCGAGACACTGACACTGTCGTCTCCGAACAAGGCGATTAATCAGGGTATCAGTGTTATTTATCAGGAGCGTCAGCTGATTCCGTTTATGAGCGTCATGGAGAATATTTTTCTAGGCGCACTGCCGGTGAAAGCGGGCCTTGTGGATTACGGCAAGCTTAAAGCCGAAACTCAGGCGATCATCGACAAATTCGAGCTTGTGATCGATCCGACTGTCCCTGTGATGACATTGTCTATCGCTTATCAGCAGATGGTGGAGATCATGAAAGCATACAGGCGCAACTCACCGGTGATAGCGTTCGACGAGCCGACGGCGCCGCTGACGGACACCGAAATCGATATTCTGTTCAGGCTGATCGGGCAGCTCAGAGATGAAGGGAAAATCATTATCTATGTGTCCCATCGAATGAAAGAGATCTTTCAGGTCACGGATGAAATTGTTGTGCTCAAGGACGGACGGTTTATAAAAAAGCTGATCACTTCGGAAACGGATGAGAACACCTTGATTGCGGCAATGGTCGGCCGCGATATCGGTGATACGTACGCGAATCTGAGCCGGAATGACACATATGGCGACATCCTGCTCGAGGTGAACAATCTGAAGACCTATGCCGTGCATGACATCAGCTTTCAGCTCCGCAAGGGCGAAGTCATCGGCTTTGCCGGTCTGGTAGGCGCAGGGCGTACTGAGGTTGTACGTGCTATCTTCGGAGCGGATCCGATCATCTCCGGCGAAATCAAGCTGGGAGGGAAGACTGTGAAGTTTGAGTCGCCTCGGGAAGCGATAGACGCCGGTATCGCCTTGTGCCCGGAGGACCGCAAGGAGCAGGGTCTTGTTTTGTGGACTTCCATTACCAACAATATCAGCATGCCCGTCCTCGCCAAGCTCAAAAAAACCTTTTTTCTGGACTCAAAACTCGAGGATAAAATAACCCTGAATGCGATTAAAAAATATAACATTAAAACACCGACACTTGATAAAAAGGTTTTGGAGCTCTCCGGCGGCAATCAGCAGAAGGTCATCCTCGGTCGATGGACCTCGGACCTGATCACAACAAAGATATTGATTCTCGACGAGCCCACCAAGGGGATCGATGTTGGCACAAAGGCCGAGATCTATCAGATGGTTTGCGATTTTGCCAAGCAGGGTATCGGGGTCATCTTCATTTCATCCGAGCTGACGGAGGTCATCAATGTCGCAGATACGATTATCGTTATGCACAACGGGCATATTACCGGTTCGGTGAAACGGGAAGACGCAACGGAAGAAAAAGTCCTGGCACTGGCCATGCTGGATTAGGGGAGAATATGACATGAAGAAACGATCCTTGCTTAAAAAGATGATGAGCGGAAAGTCCGCCCTTCTTATAATCCTCATCCTGATTGTCCTTGTGATTACATATATTGATACACCAGGCTCATTTACAACAGGTAATGCCAAGCAGCTCTTGTCAAACCTGTGCTTTGCCGGGATCTTCGGTGTGGGCGTTGCAATGCTTCTCATGGGCGGAGGTTTTGACTTCGCGACAAGCGCCCATGCGACGATCAGTACGCTCATATTTTTGAAATGCATGCAATGGTTCCCCGGTATCCCCTGGACGGTTGCTGCTCTGGCTGCAATTATTACCGGCGCCCTCTGCGGAGGCATTAACGCCTTTCTGGCGCATGGGCTCAGGCTGATGCCTTTTATTGCGACCATCGGCATGGCGTCGGTCTGGGGCGGCCTTGCCAGATGGGCAACCAAAGGAAACTATGTGGCGATCAACAATCCGGCGTTTACTAAAATGAGCTCTGCCACTATTGGTAGTACCCCCATCCCATGGCTGTTTGTCTTTGTTGTTGCTGTCATCATTGTTTACAGCTTTGTACTAAAATGGACACGGTTCGGCAGGAGCATTCTGATGGTGGGGGGTAATCCCCTGGCGTCGCGTCTGGCCGGGCTTAATCCGAACAAGATCAAAAGCATGCTCTATGTCAATAACGGTATCCTGGCGGCAATCGGCGGTCTGATCTGGTCATCACAGCAGAAAATGTACAATCCCACCGGTCTGATCGTATTGATGCCGGAAATGACGGCGCTGACGTCAGCTATTCTCGGAGGTATATCCTTCATGGGCGGGTCGGGCAGCCTCGGTGCGGCATTTTGCGGCGTCATACTCATCTCAGTGCTGTCCTATGCACTGCAATCCATGCAGCTGCCGCTTTGGTTTGTCACCCTTGTCAACGGCATGCTGCTCGTCATTGCGCTCACACTCGACAGTTTCAAGACTCGAAAGACCAGAAAGAACATGGCATCGTCCAAGATGATTATGCCGGGCATGAATAAGTAAAAAATGGATACCGTCGCATCATTCCTTAAAAATAGGAGGTTTTTATGAACTGGCATGAGTATGTAAAGAAAACCGGGAAACTGCCTGAGTGGCCGTACAAAGTGAATTATGGAAAGGAAAATGTCGTCGAGTCTGATGTGCTGGTCGTCGGCGGCGGCGTCGCAGGCTGCCGCGCGGCGATCGAAGCCCGCAGGAAAGGCGCGACGGTCGCTGTGGCGGACCGGGGATTTTCAAAAAGAAGCGGAAACGGCGGAGCCGGTGTGGATCACTGGCACGGGGCTGTCACGAATCCCTGTTCAAAAGTAACGCCGGAAATGTACTCTGAAGTGGCCATGGAGTGCGCAGGTGGTTATACGAATGGTTCGGCGCGCTATATCATCGGCAAGGAAGGCTGGGATACGCTGCTCGAGACGGAGCAGATGGGCGTCCAGATACGGGATGAGGATGACGAGTTCAAGGACACGATGTTCCGGGATGAGGAGACAAAGCTTCTGTTTGCCTACGATGTCGAAAACAAGCATTGCCTGCGCATTTACGGCCATAATATCAAACCCTGTGTGGACGCTGAAATGCGGCGGCTCGGCTGTGACGTTTATGATAGGATCTGCATAACATCGCTTCTGACAGAGGGCGGAAAGCAGGGGACGCGGGTCGTCGGTGCAACAGGAATTAACGACAGAACCGGCGAATTTTACATTTTCAAAGCAAAGGCGGTTGTCATCGCCACGGGGACTGTCGGACGGCTCTGGTCCTTTGCGCCTGAACTGACGCAAAGCGCCGCGATGTACAATCTCAACCAAACGGCAGCCGGCCATTCGATCGGCTGGAAAGCCGGCGCTGAAATGGTGCTCATGGAGCATCAGGCGGCGCGGGCCATCTCCGGGATGGGATATGCGCCGTACAGTATGGGTAACACAGACAATACATATCAGGGCGCCCCTGCAGTTGACGCGGAAGGCCGGACCGTTTCGTATGCAAACTCTTATGGTGAGCTTTTAGAGGAGGAGCGGCAGATATACGAGTCCTCGCGACCGGATAAATTCGTGATCGGACATGGTATCGGACTCAATATGGCCAACGGTAAGGATTATCTGATCACGTCGCTCGATCCCAAGCTCGGCCAAAAAATCAGAAGCGGGGAATATAAGCTGCCGCTGTATAACGATTTTACGCTCCTCCCTGAAAAGCACAGGCGGCTGATTTTCGGTATGATGCTCTCCCAGGAGGGGAAATGCCGGGTACCAATATACGAGACGCTCACGCAGTGGGGCTTCGACCCGGACAAGGATATGCTTCAGATGCCTGTTTACAATCCCGATTACTACGCCTTCGGTGCCGCCTGGAGCGGTGTGAATACACATAATCCGCCGAACTGGTGCAGTATGGGCGGCGGCGGCTTTCTGACGGACTGGAGGCTACAGTCCACATTGCCCGGCCTGTTCGCGGCCGGCGGTACGCCGATCTTCGGCTCGGGCTGCCACGGTGAAGCCCATACGACAGGGCGGTATGCGGGGCGCCAGGCTGCGGCCTTTGCCAAAAAAAATGGCGCGGTCGAGCCGGATTCGGAACAGATTAAAAAGGAAAAAGAACGTTGCTACGCTCCGGTGACGCGTGAGGACGGGGATATCGGCTGGAAGGAAATGAACTACGCCATCGCCCGCATAATGCAGGACTACTGCGGAAGCGAGGTCAAGACAGATCTGACGCTCGAATTGGGGGTTAAAAGGTTCAACGATCTGCTTGAAACAGAGGGCGAGCGGACCTATGCCAGCAATCCTCATGAGCTGGCAAGGCTTCTTGAGTGCTTCAGTCTCATTGATCTCGGAAAATGCTGCATGGAAGCCTCGAAGGCAAGAAAGGCCAGCTCAAGAATCCTCAACTTCAAGAGGATGGATTATCCCGAGGTAGACCCGGCGGATTGGAACGCCTTTGTTTCAGTGAGCCAGAAAGATGACGAGACTCGGTCGAGGCTTGTCTCTCACCGTTATTATCTTGAGGCGCCCTATTCAAACGACCTTGAAGAAAACTACCAGCGATACGCCGAGATCGGCTGAGAAAGGAAGAACCATGAGTATTTTTTCCATGCCCAGTCAAGCGGGACCGTGCCGTGTCCTGAAGTTTGATGCGAATAAATGTGTCGGCTGCAACGCCTGTGTCAACGTCTGTCCCACAGATGTGATGATACCGAATCCCAAAAAAGGGAAAGAGCCCATCGTGCTTTATGCAGAAGAATGCTGGTTCTGCGGCGGTTGTGTGGAGGAATGTCCCCGCCACGCCATCACACTTGTGGCGCCGGCAAAGCAGCGTATCTCGACGATCTGGAAAAGAAAAGAGACGGGCGAGGAGTTCCGCGTCGGCATGAAGAATCCGCCGCCTCCCAACATGACGCCACCTTCCGGAAAACGCTGAATTGCCGGTCTGCTGATTTCAGATATTCCGGTCCGGGGGGAATGTCAGCCTTATTTGCTGAAAAAACTGGAGGGATAAAAAATGGCAGCCAAGGTTTATCTTGAACCTGCAAATACACTTAACGTATATGACGAGTGCGATATTCTTGTCGTTGGCGGCGGCAGTGCAGGGCACAGCGCCGCATTAGCGGCGGCAAGGGCCGGAGCCAAGAACATCGTCCTGATGGAGCGCTATGGCTATATGGGCGGCGACGTCACAGGCGGTTATGTCATTATGGTACCGGCGCTCACCTGGTTTGGCAAATCGTTCGTGCGCGGCATTCAGGAGGAATGGTTTACAAGGATGGAAAGCATTCCGAATGCCGTTCTCGGTCCGAAACTCTCACAAGCTGGAATGACAGATCCGCTGCTGACGGGTGCTTGGAGAGCCATACATGGGTGCGTTACCCGCAGCAAGACACCCTCGCTTGTCCGAGCGGTTTATTTTGAGCCGAATCAGCTGAAAATCGAAATGGATAAAATGCTGCTTGAGGAGCGGGACAGAATCAAGGTTCTGTACCACAGCTGGGGAACAAAACCGATCATGGACGGCAATAACGTCAAGGGTGTTATTTTTGAGAGCAAGGAAGGCCGACAGGTGATCTACGCGAAAACCGTCATCGATGCCACCGGCGACGGCGATATATTCCGCCAGACCGGAGCACCATTTACAGCACTGGCCAGCAGCAATACCCGGTCCAATAAAACGGCTCTTGTCTGGAGGATTGGCGGCATCAACTGGGATCTCTATCAAGAGTGGCTGAGGACCCGGCCGGACAGTGACGCCGGAATGTATCAATCCCTTGGAAAAATTGCCGGATTCCCCAGTATGATTATAGCTTCGAGCCGAAACGACATCTGCTGGGTAAACAATTGGATCCCAAACAAGGATTGTGCCAAGATTGAGGATCTTACCAAAACCGAAATCATCGTTCGCAATTCAATGCGTGATGTTCTTGAATATCTCCGAGAGGTGTGTCCCGTTGCTTTCAGAAACGCCTTTTTGTACGACATCGCGCCGCAGTTGGGAGCCCGCTGCAGTTACAGGCTCAACGGTGAACACGTGATGACTCCGAATGATTTTGCTTTTGCTCCAAAGTATGACGACGTCATAGCATGGCATTCGACAGTTTGTCCGCTTAACGACAATGGGCCTGTCGAAATCCCATACCGGTCTATTCTGCCTAAGATAGCTGATAATCTGCTATGCCCAGGAAGACACATTTCTGCAGATGACATCGCAATCGATTGGCTGACACTCATCCCGCAATGTATAGGAACTGGTCAGGCGGCCGGAGTCGCCGCCGCCGTTGCCCTGAAGGACGGAACCACCGTGAGAAATGTCAACATCAAGACAGTTCAGAACATTCTGATTGACCAGGATGTTCCCTTACCGAGAAATTCGAGAACAGATCCCGCGTTGACACAGTTTTGCGAAGAACATGAGTACGGCCTTTATACAGAAATGGCAAAAGCCGCAAAAGCCGAGGGCGATGCCCGAAAGGTCTACGATCCGGAGAAGCTTTACGGGCAAAAAATGTAACGAACACTTAAAAACTCGGGATACTTAAATTGCAAATCAGCTGCTCCCCATAGCGTATATTTAGCAAAAGCGCAGATGTGACTGCACCTGGTTAGTGTACCACAGCTGCGCTTTTATTTCCGATGAATTGGGTAGAGCTCATCCTCTCTCTATTTTATTTCGGTTGTGTGAAACAAGCGGAACACCAGCCTTGGACAGGTGCTGCGTTATTTCGCCAAATTATAGATGGTTCGGATGGCATGCGCATCCAGGACTTTAAACGACCCTATTCTCCGTGTTCCATGATAGCTACACAGCTCTGTTAATTCGTCAATGTCTTCCTCAGATTGCGGGCCGGCGGCTTGTGTAATGGTAACGGGCATACCGAGCGAACGGAAATACTCCACTGTCCGAGCAATGCCAGCATACGCCGCGGTTATGTCATCCGGATCGGTAACAAGCCAGACATAACGCGCGTATTGTGCAAATCGGGCAATGTTTTCACGGCAGACGGTTTTTGCCCAAGCGCCCCAAACGGCAGACAAGCTCTCGCCGTGAGGAATGTCGTATCTGGCCGAGAGCGCGTGACCCAACTGATGGACGGCAAAATCCTTTGACTGGCCGAGACCTGTGAGTCCATTGTGAGAGAGGCTCCCGGCCCACATTAATTCAGACCGCGCTTTATAATCATTGGGCTTCTCCATTGCATGCCTGCCGTATTGGATAACGGTGCGCATCAGTGACTCGGCTAATCCGTCAGTGACAGCATTATCGGTATCAGGGGCAAAATATCGGTCCAGGGTATGCATCAGGATATCCGTCACACCGCAGGCCGTATGCCTCGGCGGCAGCGTATATGTCAGGGTCGGGTCCATCAGGGTAAATTTCGGTCTGTTAAAAGGCGTTGAGAGGCCGCGCTTTTCTCCCAGTGCTTGATTGGTGAGCACGGCGGAATCACTTGTTTCGCTTCCTGCAGCGGCGATAGTCAGGATTGCGCCGACAGGAAGGGATGCCGTGACCTGAGCTTTTCCGCTGAAAAAATCCCATACGGGGATTTGGGGAGAGGCGAAACCGTGCGCGACGGCTTTTCCCGTATCAATCACGCTGCCGCCGCCGACACCGAGGACAAAATCAATCTCCTGCATCCAGTAGGCATCAACGATCTGCTGGGCAAGTTCCGCACGGGGATTCGGTTGTATGCCTCCAACGCAGTGATATTGCAGGCCGGCTTCTGTCAGTGATTGGGATACCTTGTCCAGCAAACCGCTTTTTACTGCGCTGCCGCCGCCATAAAGGACCAGTATGTTTGAACTGCCGAATAGCTTGACCTCCTGACCGGCACAGCGGGCGGTGTCCGCGCCGAATACGATCTTCGTCGGGCTCCAAAATGAAAAACTGTTCAAGATGCGACACTCCTTATGGTTTGTATGCGTTTATTATACACCCAGAGCAGCCTCCGGCAATTATCATTTGAAACTGTTTTAAATATCTGTTCAATTGGGATTCTTCGTGATATAGAATATTCAAACAATCCTTCAACCTGAGGTCGTCATATGACAAAATACGAGAAGCTCGCCGACAAATTGAGAATCATGATCGTTTCAGGTAGATATCATCCCGGTGGCATGATCCCCTGGATCGTTGAGGAAAAGGAAACCACCTGAAATATCTCAGTTTTCTTATTCCACAGTATCTACAAAACACAAACCGGATATTTGGTCATAGTTTGTGATTGCCAGATGTAGGAAATTGAGTTATTTTTATAGTATAATGTACGTACATGTACGAAAAACGCCTACTACGGGCAGGGAATTTGAAAGGAGGAAATGATCATGCTGAGAAAGGTAACTGTTGAAAATGGTTTGGTGGAAGGACTGCCGGCCGCCGATCCGCGCATAACATCCTTTAAGGGCGTACCGTTTGCAGCACCCCCGGTGGGAGAAAACCGGTGGAGAGCACCCCAGCCGGCACAGAACTGGGACGGTGTTCTTCAAGCATACAAGTTTGCGCCGATTTCCGTACAACACATTCCCGGGGAGAATGTCGAGAATATCTATTCAAGAGAGTGGAATGTAGACCCCTCTATTGAAATGAGCGAAGATTCACTTCACCTGAACATATGGACGCCGGCAATAAATGCAGACGAGAAACTGCCTGTTTTCGTCTGGTATTTCGGCGGTGGACTTCAGGAGGGCAATACGGCGGAGATGGAATTTGACGGCGAGCGAATCGCCCGCCGCGGTATTGTCGTGGTCAGTATAAACTATAGACTCAACGTCTTTGGATTTTTGGCGCATCCCGAGATCACGGCTGAAAACCCCGGCGCCCCAACGAACTTCGGCCACCTGGATCAGCAGTTCGGCACGCGCTGGGTCAAACGGAATATTGCAGCGTTCGGCGGTGACCCGGAGAATATCACCATCGGCGGGCAGTCGGCTGGCGGCGGCAGCGTGATGGCGCAGGTTACGTCGCCGCAGAACGAGGGCCTTTTCCAGAAAGCCATTGTCGACAGCGGTCTGATGATGACAGCATATCCCGGCGAGCTTTTCGGGCCCGACCGTTATCTTGAACAGGCGGAACTGGAGGGTGTTGAATTTTTCAAGTTTCTGGGCGTATCCACACTGGCTGAGGCGCGCAAGCTGGACGCATTTTATATCCGCGACAAATCTGTTGAATATAAAAGATGGTGGACGACCGTCATTGACGGGAAGTATTGTGTCGGAAACGCCAACGACTTATACATGGAGAACAAATGCCAGCGTGTGCCGATGATGTTTGGCCATACGCCAACTGAATTTCCTGACCGCCCCCGCGTTCAAACAATGGAGGAACTCAGAGCCTTTGCCCATGAGGCATACGGCGATGATGCTGCCGAGTTCCTGAAACTCTGTTCATCCTCTATCGGCAGCATTACGGAGACGCTTCACAAAGCCACTGTCAGCCATCTGGAATATGCCATCAGACTATTAGGGAAGGCAAAAAAAAGGACGGGCGATAAGACGCCGATGTATTACTGGTGCTTCAATCCTGAGATTCCGGGCTGGGACAATCCCGGTGCTTTTCATTCCTCTGATCTTTGGTTCTTCTTCGAGACACTGGCAAAATGCTGGCGGCCGTTCGTCGGGAAGCATTATGACCTGGCACGCCTGATGTGCAATTACTGGTCCAACTTTATCCGCTCCGGCAATCCCAACGGCCTGGACGCCGACGGCTCCGATATGCCTTTCTGGAAACCGTTTGCAGACGAAGACCCCTGCAGGATCATGTTCTGCGACAAGGTTTATCTCAGCGATAAAGAGCCGGATAAGCTCATGAAATTCTTAATCGGGCAGTATCTCAAAAAGCACCTGAAGGGCTGATATAATACCCCGGGAGGTCTGTAGATGAAGGCATCACTGACAGCGCATAAGGACTATGTGATCGGTGAGATCTCGCCCAGGCTTTTCGGCTCGTTTATCGAGCATCTGGGGCGGGCTGTTTACGGCGGCATCAACGAACCCGGCCATCCAACCGCGGATGATATGGGGTTCCGGGGCGATGTGCTCGAACGCGTCAAGGAGCTGGGGATTCCTATCGTCCGGAAACGGTGAAACCGTCCGCGGGCAGGTCCCAGGGGATGACCGTGTTGCTTGAAAAGCATTCGTGGAATGTAGTAAGATACCAGGTGGGATGAGACCGCTTGTTCAGAATCGGTAGATAGGAGGGTCCGAAATGGAACCTAGATTAGTCAAGGCATTCGACATCAAAGCAAAAGTCGATAAACCAATCTTTATCGGGCAGGACAGCAAAACAGGCCGGCGTCAGATGATTAAAGTGACTGAAGGCCAAATCAGTGGTGCTGCTTTACCTTTTAACGGCATTTTGCTGCCAGGCGGGGTTGACAGCCAGGTCATACGTCCCGATGGCAGAGCAGAGATTTCAGCCCGTTATGGCGTAAAGCTTGACGACGGCAGGAGCTTCTACATTCAGAATGACGGCATACGCACGGTTCCGCCCGAATACGCCGCCACAGTTCTGTCCGGAGAAATAGCGCCTGCTGATGTTTATTATTTCTGTACGAAGCCCGAATTTGAAATTTATGACGAAAGCCTAAGCATACTGAAAAACAGGCTGTTCATATGCTGCGCTCAAAGGCTTCCGGATTCTGTTGTGCTGGGTTACTATATGATTGAAGTCAAATAACCCTCCCGAACAGACAAAGGAAAAATCGAGAAACAGTTTACTGCTGAAGGTCTGGAAGTCTTGTGTAATGGCACTCTCAGCAGTTATGAAACGAGATAATAGCGCAGCGCATCGATCATCATTTTGCAGCCGGCCTCTGCATTTATGTCTTCAGGCATACCCATCATATCGTTTCCGCCAAGGGTCATCGTAAACCCGTGGGCTGAACCGAGAAAACGCCGGCACCAAACAGGGACACCTGCCGCAATCAGCTTTAGGGCGTACGCCTCAGCCTCGTCGCGCAGGGAATCGTATTCGGCGGTCAAAATCACTGTCGGCGGCTGACCGGTAAGCTCGGACGGGTCAAGGGTTACGGGAGATACCGTAGGTTTATCGCCGTCTTCGGGTGAAATGTAACACGCATCGAACATGATGGCGATCTGCGGTGGGATGCCCATCGGATGAATGAATTTATCAAAGGCGCATTTTGTAAGATCTATAGGCGGATAATCAAGAATCTGCACCTTGAAACGGAAAGGCGTGTTTTCTTTCACTGAACGCAGACTTGTCACGGCGGCAAGATTTCCTCCGGCACTGTGGCCGCCGATCGCCATGCGGTCTGTGTCTATACCGAATTGCGCCGCATTCGTATGAAACCAGCTGACCGCGTCAAAAACATCATTGACCGCGTATGGGTATGGAAATTCGGGCGCTTTTCGATAGTTGATATTCACCACATTGATATCCAGATGTTTGTTGATCATGTCACAGAAAAAATCTATATCCTCGCAATTCCCGCCCACAAAGCCGCCGCCGTGCATGCCGAAATAAACGGGCATGTTTTCTTTTTTTGCCCTGTATATTATGCATCGAATGTCGCCGTCCCGCGTCGGAACCATCATGCGCTCCCCTTTGACCGTCAGCGTTTCGGGGTCAGGCATGACCATCCCGGGCGGCATCATCATCCCGCCCATCTCCTTGAACATGTCGATCAGTTGCTGTCTCGGCATTTTTCTCATGTTTTCTTCGTTCATAAATTCAGGAAATTGAATTGGTTCCATATTCCTTTCCTCCATTTGTTTGATTATGTAAATATTACCGCAATGTTGATTCGGAGTCAATGCGTGGATAGATATGTCGCGCTAAGTATGGTAATATATAGGGTAAGAGTTAAAAGCGAGGGATGAGATATGAAAGGAAATCAGGATTCTTCATGGGCAGATAAGGTTGTGCTTATCACCGGCGGCGCAACAGGCATTGGAAAAGGAATTGCAATGGAGATGTATGGCAAAGGCGCTGCTGTTGTGATTGCTGGCCGAAACGCGGAAACTGGACAGGAAGCGGCTGACAGTCTCGGCGCCAGAGCCATCTATATCCAAATGGATGTTAGAGACACTTCGTCGGTGAATACAACGGTTAACCATATTATCAGGACTTTCGGAAGGCTTGATATTCTGGTTAATAATGCCGGAATCCCCCGCAGCACCGGCATTGAAACAGAACTTGAGGATCAGTGGGATAATGTTATCAATACCAATCTGAATGGATATGCCCGCTGCGTTAGGGCAGCTCTGCCGTTCCTAAAGGAGAGCTGCGGAAATATCCTGAACATTGCGAGCCTCGTTGGCGCCATAGGAATGGAAAACTCCTCATCTTATGTTGCAAGCAAGGGCGGAATTATCGCCTTTACCAAATCGCTGGCTCTTGATCTCGCAAAGTATGGGATACGTGTGAACGCCATTCTTCCCGGGTGGATTATGACTGAAAATGTGAGCAGAATGCATCCTGACAGGTTAAAACTTGTGATAGACGCACATCCGCTGGGGAGAATTGGGACGCCAAAAGATTGCGGCAAGGCCGCGTGCTACCTGTGCTCGGAGGACGCTTCTTTCATCACCGGTATTTCCCTCGCTGTAGATGGAGGTATTGCACTCGGATATGGCGCGCAGATTGCCTCGGCATACCAACCAACAGAGTCGTGAATAGCGCGCTTTGGGCTGACATTTAAGTGTTCTGTTAATATTTTATAGGGAGGCGCTGCGTATCAAAGGGTTCATGTCTAGGAACAAACTCCTCTTTATTATGCTGGCGGCGCTTCTCACAACGGCAGCACTGGCGGTACTTGTCAGCCTGGACTGGCAAACGGGGGAGGCTCAAAAAGTCATCACCGTCACGGAGCAAAACGGTGTGTACGACTTGACCGGCATCCCGGTTACAGAAGAAACTGTTGTCAGGCTCAGCCCCGGCAGCGGCTACTACCCCAATACATATCTATCGCCAAAGGATGCGGATTCCACTGCACCGGAAAACACAAACCGATATGATGAAATCCGGGCGGATTACCTTTCTCAGCGGTTTATATTGAAAACATCGGAAAACAGCAGCGTATTTATGTTTACCTTTACCCTTTCCGGGCGCCATGCCATGCGGGTCTATGTAAATGGCGAACTTGCAGCCCAGAGCGGGCAAAACGGCACTACCAAGCAAGACACGGTGGTCTGGGAAAACAACATCACTTTTCACGGGGCTGCGGTAAATGGTGAAATCGACATCATTCTCCACAGCGCGCAGTTTTATCATGACAAGCGAGGAGCATCTCTTGCAGAGCTCACTGTAAGCAAAAGCGAATCGGCAGCCGATCCTTTTTTATTGGAACGAATAATGGGAATTGCCTTGATGGGTGCGTTTTTATGCGCAGCAGTATTGCTGCTGGGAATTTACCTGATGCTCTCCCACACAAGGGCAACCCTGTATTTTGCCCTTGCCTGCATCGTCATGGCGCTGAGAGAATGCCTGCAAAGTCAGGCCTGGGTATACTTCCCCATACCCGGAAACCTATCCTTTATGCTGGAATATCTGAGCATGGTGCTGCTGACTGTTTTCCTGTCACTGTACCTCGGGCAGTACGCCGTCGGGAGGTTTTTGCGGGTCGTTTTATATGCGGCGGTTCTCGGCTCCTGTGTGTATGGTGTCTGTGTACTCCTGGGGGATTCTATTTTCTATACCTCAATATTATTGTATTATCAGATCCTGCTTATTTTATGGATTGTTCCGGGAATTACGGTTCTGTTTTGGCATATGCGTAATCCCATCAAGGAGCAGAGCGCTGCTATGTTTGGAATAGCAGTTTTTTTCCTTGCCGCTCTGTCTGATATCTTAATGTACAGCGATATTTTTGGTGACGGGCCGAATACGCCTGTTTCTGAAGCCGCTATGATGGTATTCGTACTGGCACAGACTGTCTCACTGTTTCTCATGAACAACAGAGTGATGGCCGAAACAAAAACAGCGGAGCAGAAGCTGACGGCGGAAAAAAACACGCTGGAAAGCCTGAACCGGCTGAAAACCGAGTTTTTAGGGAATGTCTCCCATGAGCTGAAAACGCCTCTGACGGTGATGTCCGGCTATGCACAGACCACAAAGCAGCTTGCGGGGAAGCCGGATACGCTGGACGGCGGCGAGGTATCCCGCAGGATGACGCTGATTTCCTCTGAGGCGGAACGGCTGTCTTTAATGGTGGGTCAAATTCTGGATGTTACCCGCATGGAGGAAGGGCGCATGGTCATGGAGCCGGTGCGCTGCTATGTGGATGAAATCATCCACAATGCCGTTGAAACCCATTACCCTATTCTAAATAAGAACCAAAACCGACTGGACATCCGCATTGAAAGCGGTCTGCCCGCCGTCCATGCCGACCCTGCGCGAATATCGCAGGTCATCGTCAACCTGATCTCCAATGCGGTGCGGTTCACAACAGACGGTGTGATTGTCATATCTGCAAAAAAGGAAAATTCCGGTATTCTGGTCCATGTGTCGGATACTGGCGTGGGAATTGCGGCTGAACGGCTGCCTCATATCTTTGAGCGGTACAACAAGAAGCAAAAATCCGGCGGCGGTCAGGACACCGGCACCGGACTTGGACTCTATATCTGCAAGCATATTGTGGAGCAGCATGGCGGTGAGATCTGGATTGAAAGCGAGGACGGGCACGGTGCCGACGTGTTTTTTACCCTGCCTGTGTATAAGGACTAATACCGCACCTTGCTGAAGATGTATTCGTTTCTGCCGGAGCTTACCAGCTCAAACCAACCGCCGTCATCCAGTTTTAACTTCTTGCGCAGGTTTGCCACATGCGTCTTGATGCTTCCGGAAGCACCGGCGGGTGCCTCACCCCAAGCACGGCGATAGATATCTTCGCAGCTGAGCCGCCGACCCGCAAACAGGGCGAAGCACCCAAGAAGCTGTAATTCCTTTTGCGTCAGAGGGATGCGTTCCCCATCAAGGGTGGCGTCGCCCGATAAAAAATCGACAACAAGCGGAGCAAGCTCAATCCTTCCGGCAGTCATGATGCCGGACCTGCGAAGCTGTGCCGCAACCCGTGCGCTGAGGATGTTTAAATCATAGGGCTTGGTGACATAATCGTCTCCGCCCTGCAAAAGACCTTTCACAACGCTCTCATTCTCGTCCCTGCATGTCAGGAAGATAATGGGGGCGTTTGTTTTTTTTCGCAGCTCGACACAATAGTCAAAGCCGGAGCCGTCCGGCATCATCACATCTAAAAGAATCAGATCCGGGGCATGTTCCTCCAGCAGAAACCGCGCCTTTAAAAGGGTGTCTGCGCAGACAGCTTCATAGCCCTTGCCCTCGAAATATTCCCGGTTGATTTCCAGCACATCGGCCTCATCCTCTATCATTAAGAGCTTGATTTTCTTCATCCAGTCACCTTCCATCCTGCAGCGTTATTTTAGCATATTTTCTGAAATAATCAAACGCCCGAGATTTTATTAAAAGGTAAAGATTTCTTAACCTTTCGCACAAAGGAAAAATTTTGAGCTACCCTTGGGTTATGCCGCGGTATTGAAACGCAGCCTATTGAAACGAGGTGATTATGATGCTGCAAATAACCCGGGTGGACATTGTAGACGGACAAACGCTGGATATTGAGCTCAGTAACGGACACCTGATCCTATTTGATACCCGGTGCCTGCCTGAAACGGACCGCAGCTATGACAGCCTGTGGGATTTGGAATTGCTGCCCCGCCCGCACACCGACGGTCAGAATATCTTCTGGCAAAATGGCCCCCGGATTGCGCTGGCAGAAATACTCGGATGGCTGTCAGAACAGCCCGCTAAGAATGAATAGGATCACACATGAATCCATCTGACAGACGAGCCGTAATAAAACGACGCATTTAAAATTGAAAGGGAATAAGCCATGCGACACAATAAAGCAAGCAAAATCCGTTCTCTGTCCGTTCTGTTAGCCCTGCTTCTTGTCCTCGTGCTTTCCGCCTGCAAGAGTCAAGGCGACACGGGTGCGTCAGAGCCAGGTAACGATGGACCAAACGATGAAAACACCACCGAATCGGTAGAGACGCCGGAAGCCGCGGACATGGGTGATTTGTCCGGCAAGTGGTATAAAGACGGCGATACCTCCGGCGAGTATTACGAGCTGACCGACAGCACCTGCAACAGAATAACGGCGGACGGATACGAATATGGGGAAAGTGTCTACAGCATCTCCGGCGGGAGCGAGGGATTCCCTGCCGGCGATCAAATTGAAAGTACGACAATAAAATTTGGCGAGGACATGTTTGCCGATACGGGCTGCTTTTCGCCGGGCTTTGAGCTGTTCACCGTGTCGGAGCTGGGCGGCGGCACGTCGTTTTACGTCCGGGATTCAGTCATCGGCACAGCCGAGGGTGACGCCGCGATAGCGCGGTATGTGGTGATCACAAGTGATTGGAAGTCAACGGACGACTCCTGCGCTTTCCGATTCTATCCTAACGGTGCGTTTGAGTATCTGATCCGTGTGGACCTTGACGATGGCATGTACACATTTGAAACCGCGGATTCGGGGAACTGGGTTGTTGAAGACGAGGCGTTGACCATCAGCTGGCTGGACGGAACAGAGGAAGAGTGCGATTATACCGGCAATACATTCCGCGTTCCTTCGCTGGATGTGACAATATTTAACGGAAAGGCCGACGGCGGCGTATTGAGCAGGTGGTACGGCGACTATACCGGCGAGACGGGCGAGGTATCAATATCGGAAGCTTTTGGTGGAAACACGGTCAACGTCTCGCTCTATTTAAACGATGACATCGGCTCAATGTACAGCAACTCAGGTATGGAGTTAGATCCGGACGGCGGGTCGGCCGAGGACGAATACCTTGCGCTTTATCTTGACGGCGACACACTGACCGTCGAGCCATTAAACCCTGAGTTTGAAGGCTACGCGGGAACGTATAAGAGGCATCAAACGACGGAGCAAGGCAAAGAGACCGAAATCGGCAAAGAGGACGCTCTCAACCTCATCAATGACGCGCTGGCCGACCGGGGAGTGGATATCGAAGCTCTCGGCCTCGCGCTGTTTTACGACGAGCCGGAGTACGTGCTGACCACTCTGGACTTTACCGACGATGTCGGTCCGTCCTATGTTGATGCGTGGATATTCCTTGGCGAAGACTCGTTTTTCTACGCTGTAACCGTAAACGGCGGTCAGGTTTGCCGATACGATATGGCAAACGGCGCGCTGATGGGCATTGATGACATGTTTGACGAATGAGCAGGCATAAATATGGACGAATTGCCGCTATAACAAGGAGGAAAAATGAATAAATTTGTCTTAACAGCAATGACGCTTATGCTGGCGCTTGCGCTGTGCGCCTGCGGCGGCGGAGGGAATTCCGGCACAACGCCAGCCCCAAGAGAATCCACTCAGGCTCCGGCAGGCGAACCTGCTCAAGAACAGGAAGGGCGGGGCGATAGGATTGACGACACAATCCCCGCGGGAGCTGACGACGTTGTCATGCAGGGGGTTTTCTACTACGAGCTTGCCGAGATGTCGGGAGATTACGGCAGCGGGCTTTCGCCGCGAGAGGGCGCCGGGCTTGTAAGCGATTTGCTTACGGACATGGGGCTTTACAGCGATAACGGCATACCCGACGGACAGTGCGTCTTTATTTCCCTTGATGAACTGGCGGTTTTGGATTCCGCCATGGGGCGCGAGTGCTACATCTATTCCGTCGGTCTTGGCACAGCCGGAGGTGGGCTTATGGGTGATGATTATCAGGTAATATACCGGATATCGGTGGATTACGACGGCGAGAAAACGGCAGCGGTTTATGATGATTTCAGCGGCGAATGATGTTCATCTGAATTATAGGGAGGAAACAATGATGGGACAAACAGACACCCGGGGCAAAAAAGCTCTGTCTCTGCTGCTGGCGCTCGTTATGATGCTGGCGCTCG
The DNA here is from genome assembly GCA_012718935.1 of Clostridiales bacterium. GTDB lineage: Bacteria > Bacillota > Clostridia > Oscillospirales > Oscillospiraceae > Sporobacter. Next base: position 1,089 of record JAAYBH010000045.1, on the reverse strand, counting down.
TTCCTGCGCTTGAAATGACCGCTTTGGCGGCCAGCGCGGAGGATTATGTGTCGGTACACAAAAATGATTCTTTCAGCAAGGACGGGAAGTATTACATCAGCTACACAGCGGAAAACCTCACGTTCGGCAAGAGTATGTACACCTGGGCGACGCTCTGCGACGCGAAGGGAAAGCAGGTAGCCTCCTGGTCTAAAAAAAGCTATTATGCCAGCGATGGCGCTGCCACGCGCAATTTAGGTTACGATTACAGCACCCTTCCCGACGGGACATACACGTTCAAATTCTACGTCCAGGTCGGCGAGGATATGGGTTTGTACGACAGATGGTACTGGTCGGTTAAGTACACGAACAAGAGAAACGAATCGTTTTCGATTGAATCCTATGAAAAATGGAACGACAATGGCACGATGCGGCATAAGTGGAATGTCCAATGCACGAACATGAGGGGATTAAAGCTTACGATGAAGGTGTATGATTCCGCCGGAAGACTCGTGTTCAGTATAACGGGGCCGGCGCGAAAGACAAACGACGAGGTCGGATTTTGCAGCTGGACAGGATATCGCTATGAAGGGGATACCAGGAAGGAAAAATGCAAATCCGGGACGTATCTGGTCCAAATCACGGCTTCAGGTTCTAAGAAAGTCGTAGAAGAAGAATACAAGCTCAATATGAATTAGGAGGCGCGATATGAAAAAGCTGGTAATGATTCTTTTGACAGGTGCGCTGACCTTCGGGCTGGCCGCCTGCAAAAACACGGAAGCTCCAGCTCCAGCCCCTTCGGGCGGCCCGGCGCAGACATCGAGCGTACAGCTTGGGGACGAGGAGGATTGGGCGAAGTGGCAAACCGCCACCGGCAGCTTCACCTGGGATGAGTCGGCCCAATACACGAACAAGGTTCTGCAGTTGAAATATCTCTCGAACGGCTGCGTTATGTTCGAGTTCCGGCTGATGGAGGGCAGCGAAACGGATGATATGGCCGTGGATTTTATTCTGCCCGGTATTTTACTCGTCGGTGAAGACGGCGTTGGTCGATACGAAACGCTGCCTGACAGTGAAAACCCTTATGGGATAGAGATCTCACTGTCCGAC